>DATCKK010000058.1:0-9273 GCA_036562325.1 Cytophagaceae bacterium
ACAGTGACCGATGCATTTGGCACTTATGGAGATCCGGATTTGCAAGATTTTATGAAGCAAGTGAAGGATTGTACAATATATAATTTATAAAGTGGTTATTTCCGGGGTTTTCCGGAATAACCACTTTATTGTTTTCTATTAATGGTGGTGATGCGCTTCGTCTTTACCGAATTTTTTGAGCAGAAATCCGATGATAAAAACGGTAATCCAGGTGGGGTAAAGGGCCCATATGTTTTCCACTTTTTTATCAATTACTATTAGGGAAATTTGCACAACAACGCTGAAAATCAGCCCTATGACACTCAGGTTTTGCAGTCCGTTTAAATCTTTCATCTATTAAAAATAGTAATTATTTGTAATTGTTTAAGTAATATGCAAAAGTATTTTATCCAATATGGATATTTTAGCTCTGATTCTATTTTATTTTTTCAATTTTTCCGTATTGGATATAAATTGAGATAATTTTGTGTGGAGGAATCGGAGGGAGAATAAATGTTTAAGTTAAAACTTTTGATTTTGGTTCATCGGTTAAATTTATGAGTGATATAGTTCATCTTGAAGATATTATCAAAGCCAGCAAACAGTTGGAAGGAGTAGTGAAGCATACGGCTTTGGAAGAAAACGTAAATCTTTCTACTAAATACGGCTGTAAAGTTTATTTAAAGCGGGAAGACCTCCAAAGGGTTAGATCCTATAAGATAAGAGGGGCTTATAATGTATTGAGCAGCCTTTCCAGAGAGCAAATGGAAAAAGGCATAGTATGTGCCAGTGCCGGTAACCATGCTCAGGGAGTAGCCTATTCCTGTAATAAATTGAACATTATGGGTAAAATTTTTATGCCTAACACTACTCCTAAACAGAAGATCACACAGGTAAAGATGTTTGGCAAGCAAAATATTGAAGTGGTGCTAACCGGAGATACGTTTGATGATGCTTATGCAGAAGCTGTAAAAGATTGCCAGGAAAACTCGAAAATATTCATTCATCCTTTTGATGATAAAAAGCTGATTGAAGGACAGGGGACGGTAGCTGTAGAAATAATAAATGATATAAAAGAAAATATCGATTTTTTATTTTGCCCTATTGGCGGAGGCGGGCTTGTGTCCGGTGTTGGTTCCTATCTCAAAAAGATAAGTCCGCAAACAAAGATAATAGGAGCAGAGCCGGCCGGTGCTCCTTCTATGGTGGAAGCTTTGAAACAAGGCAAAGTGGTTACCCTGGAAAAGATAGACAAGTTTGTTGATGGTGCTTCTATTAAGAGAGTAGGAGAGTTGAACCTTGAAATATGTAAAGAAGTATTGGATGATATAGTGCTGGTGCCTGAAGGGAAGGTATGTTCTACCATAATACAACTATATAATGAAGAAGCTATTGTTGTAGAGCCGGCCGGTGCATTGTCTATTTCTGCTTTGGATCAATATAAAGACCAGATAAAAGGGAAGACGGTTGTATGTATTGTAAGCGGAAGTAATAATGATTTGGGAAGGATGGATGAGATAAAAGAACGCTCATTGATTTATGAAGGGTTGAAACATTATTTTATTATAAGTTTTCCTCAGAGGGCAGGTGCATTACGCGAATTTCTGGATGAAGTATTAGGGCCCAACGATGATATTACCCGTTTTGAATATACCCGGAAGAATATGAAAGAGGAAGGCCCCGCACTGGTAGGTATAGAGCTAAAGTATAAAGAAGACTATAATGTGTTGATTGAGAAAATGAATAAGAAGAAAATTAATTATGTGAATTTAAATAAAGATCCAAATTTGTTTAACTACTTTATATAATTTGCAATTGGTGCATTAACTCAACTTACCGGTATGACTCATTACTGAGATCGTTTTGTTTCTATAATATTCATTGCCAAAGCAGAAACATTCAATACCTCCTTTGGACTTTTTATAAAGTTCATTTTTTAATATGCCTTGGTCCGTGTAATCGTGTTTTTACTTTCTTTCCGAAATATTCAGGCATAGGGAAGTTTCATTAACATTAAGCTATTCTACCTATCTCTCTCTCTCTCTTAATATATATAGGTTTTCTGTTTAACAAGTTGGAATAAAGTAGGGTTAATTATTTTTAAACAGTACTCTTATTTCTAACGGTTTCTATGACTATAAATAATGTTTATGGAAGGAGTTAATATTTCTGATTATGCCTTGATTGGTAATTGCAGAACGGCGGCACTCGTTAGTAATAAAGGGTCTATTGACTGGTGCTGTTTTCCCGAGTTTCATTCGCCTTCCCTGTTTGCTTCTTTACTGGATAAAAATAAGGGGGGCTATTTTTCCATTGCTCCAATTAATGAATTTACTTCATATCAATCCTATATAAATGATACCAATGTAGTAGAAACTATTTATGAAACAGTATCAGGAAGAGTTCGGCTTATAGATGCATTTACAGTTGTTTCAAAAGAAGCTATGAAAAATTCTTTAATTCCTGAACATGAAATTCTGAGAATAGTGGAAGGAATATCCGGAGAAGTAAAAATGAAATCGGTATACTTTCCTCAACCTTTTTACGGTAAGTATAGAGTAAAACTGGAAGATCGGAAAAAACTGGGAATACACTTTGGTTGGAGAGAAAATATATATACACTGCTTTCTACCTGCTCCGTTCAATTGTGCGATGATAAAGCTGTTTCGGAGTTTACTGTAAAAGGAGGTGAGCAGGTAGCCTTTTCACTTTGTTATTCCAACTATAGCCCGGTAGTGCTTCCGGAATTGCAACAAACCTCCAGGAAGCGTATGGAAGACACCATTGACTATTGGAAGAAATGGATTGGCAGATGTTGCTATAAAGGCGTGTATGAACAGCTGGTGAAACGAAGTGTTTTGGTATTAAAGTTATTGGCACATGCACCTTCAGGGGCTATTATTGCAGCACCTACTACTTCACTTCCGGAAGAGTTGAGGGGAGTAAGGAATTGGGATTACAGATATTGTTGGTTAAGAGATGCATCGTTTGCCATAAATGCTTTAATAGCTTTGGGCTTTGAAGAGGAAGCTCATGCTTATATGAATTGGATTATACATGCTACAAGGCTTACGCGGCCCGAGGTTCAGGTCGTGTACTCTGTTTATGGACACAATACGCTAAAAGAACAGTCGCTTAATTGGTTGGGCGGATATAAGGAATCGGTTCCGGTGAGAATTGGCAATGGAGCAGATAGTCAATTTCAATTGGATGTATATGGAGAAGTTTTAGATGCAATTTATTGTTATTCAAAGCTCATAACTGAATTTGACAAGAGTACCAGGAAGTTTGTTTTAGGATTAGGAAAGGTAGTATTGGATTTATGGGATAAGCCTGATAATGGTATTTGGGAAGTACGGTCGGGCCTGATACATCATACCCATTCAAAGGTAATGGCATGGGTAGCGTTGGATTGTCTTATAAAACTTTCTAAAAAATATCAGTGGAAAAATGTTGCATTGGATAGATATATAGAAGTTGCTGATAAAATTCGAATAGCGATTGAAGCGTCAGGTTATAACGAAGAGATTAAATCCTATACCCGTGAATTTAATGGAAAGACATTGGATGCCAGCTTACTTACCTTATCGCTTTTTGGTTATTGTGATTATAATTCGCCTCGTATGGTTACTACTTGTAATGCTATATACAGCCGCTTGACAAAACATAATCTTACCTATAGATATCTTCGGGAAGACGATGGGCTTACGGGAGGAGAAGGCGCATTTGGGGTTTGTTCATTCTGGTTAGCCCAGAATTATGCGAAACAGGGTAAGTTGGAGAAAGCAATAACAATAGTTGAAACAATGCTTCGGTATGCCAGTCCAACCGGATTGTTTTCCGAAGAGGTTGATCCGGATACGGGGGAACTTCTTGGAAATTATCCTCAGAGTTTTACTCATATTGGTTTAATAAATGCTGTACTTTGTATTAATGAAGAGTTATTGAAAGGAGAAACATAAAATGAATTTTGATAATTTATTGTTATGGGGTTTTGCTGCAACACTTATTCTTACAACTATTATGGCTATATCCAGGCCATTAGGGTTTACAAGAATCGATTTGCCTTTTATTCTTGGTAGTATGCTTACGGGTAATCGTAACAACGCCCCCTGGCTGGGATTCTTTTTCCATCTTATGATGGGTTGGGGCTTTTCTGCTATCTATGGTGCTGCATTTGAAAGTTCAGGATATAAAACATGGTGGTTTGGTTCGGTCATTGGGTTTGTACATGCTATGGCTGTTTTAACGGTAGGTTTAGAAATTTTAAGTTTTATTCATCCTAGAATGGCTACTTACTTTCAGGGGCCAACTCCAACCCGGCAATTAGAGCCCCCAGGTTTTTTAGCACTTAACTATGGCAAAAGGACACCTGCTGTAACTATTGTTGCTCATCTTGTTTTCGGATTAGTGCTTGGTATATTTTATCATTGAAAAATAGAACATACATAAGTTGGTGCAATTGTACTGAATATACCCTCCTTGTTGATGTTTGTCTATGAGTGTATTACTTATAAATAGTTAATTTAATTTATGAGAAAGAATGGAGCTGCTATAACAATATTAAACTACAAATGCTTTATATAATATAATAGAGTTCCTTTATCTAATCATTTATTGAATTATAACTATGAAAAGAAATATACTCCTGGGGATGTTATCCCTTATGTTGATTAATTTTCTACACGCTCAAATACCTGATAGTTGTACTTTCGTGCAAACCGATAGCATAATAACAATTGAAATGGAATCAGCCAATCTTAATGGAGGTTTCTGGATTTATCAGAATGATAAGCCCGGCTATACAGGCAATGGTTTCATTCAGTATGTTGGAGGTGATGCGACAGGTGTTCCCGGTAAAAGCCAACTTACTTATACATTTCGGGTGAAAGAAGCCGGCCGTCATAGTTTTAAGATGAGGGCATTCCGTGATGATTATCATGATAATGATGTTTGGGTAAGATTTCCGCACGGAGGTGTAGTTACAAAGATAGATAATGATAGTACAGGCTCATTAGGTAGTGAATGGTTCAAAGCTATGATAGGTGCCAGAGATACCTGGTATGGGTTTGTGAAAACACAACTTCATGGAACTTCATGGGGGGAAACGCTTCATGATATTTATGTAGACTTTCCTGAGCCTGGCGTTTATACGGTACAGTTTTCCGGGCGTGCTTCTATGTTTAGGATAGACCGCTTTATGCTTTATTATAAGAAAAGCAGCTTTTTCGGGATGGATCCTGCTAACCCTGAATCTCCCAGAGAAAACTGCGAACCATATAATATGGAAGGAAAATTATTTGTAGCTAATCCAATTCCTGATATCAGTATTAAAGGTAATGAAACATGGACGTTCACTGTGCCTGATAGTACATTTGGAGGTAGTACGAGTATAGGATATTCTTCTTATCTTGGGAATATGTTTCCTTTACCTTCCTGGATTACCTTTGATTCAAAAACAAAAACGTTTACAGCTAATCCTATTTATGAAAATGGAGGACAATATACTATAATTGTTAAAGGGGAAAATAATGGATCTCATGCTGTAGATGCATTTTATCTTACGGTATCAGGTAATAATCCTCCGGTAATGTTAACTCCTTTAAAAGATACAATAGTCAATGCGGGAGAGGATTTTGTGTATGACTTTGGCTCTAATTTTTTTGATGAAGACGGTCATGTATTAACTTATCAGTTGACTTCGCAAGAAGGAAGCTTGCCATCCTGGTTATCTTTAAGTGGAACTACTTTAACCGGTAGTCCTTCATTAGAAGATGTGGGTATTGACACGATTTATATAACTGTTGATGACGGCTTTGGCGGATCAATAACGGAAGGGTTTAGAATTGAAGTAAAGCCGGTAGTTATTCAGGGAGTAAACTCATTTAAAGGAAGGATGGATTTAAGTATTTATCCCAATCCGGTCGATGATATCATCAACATAACTTCCGAGTATAAAGGCACAGGTAGTATTTATATAATTGGCCAACTTGGTAAAGTTTATGCCCGCATGGAAAATATAGCATTGGGCTCCGCTACTTCATTGGATATTTCTTCTGTTGGTTTGCAGCCAGGCTTATATCTTATAAGAGTTAAGTCAGATGAAAGCACATTGGAGTATAATGGATTGCTGATAAAGAAATAATGGTAAGGTTAAGATAATTAAGGGAGAATCCTGTTGTTGGGTTCTCTCATTTTTATTTCATATTGGTGATAACTGTTTGATTATTATTAGTCTTTTACTGGTGGTTAATTTAACTGGCTTATTAACTGGTTTTTGTCGGTAATTCGGTTTTATTTGGCGGACTATTTTTTGTAACCAGTATTAGTTATCTTCGTTCAGATTTAGAAAGCGAATAAGGAAAGGAATAATATTCGTTATTTATTAAAATCGCCAAATATGGATCGTAAAGAATTTCTTAAAACATTATTGGCATTTTCAGCAATGGGTACATTAAGTAGCTTTAAGCTTTTTACGGATAATCTGCCGGTGCAAAGTAAGAAAATGCCGGTCTTATTTACTTCGCATGGTAATCCTATGGATATTCCTGTTTCCAGGGAAGAGCGGGCATTTTGGAAGACTTTGTATGAGTTGGGTAAAGAACTTCAGGGCAATTATGAAGTAAAGGCAGCCCTTGTAGTTTCTGCGCACTGGTGTACCCGGGGAACATATGTCAATATATCTCCTGAGCAAAAGCAGATTTATGATTATTATGGGTTTCCTGATGAGTATTATAAGGTTTATTATCATGCCAAAGGGGCGCCTGAGGTAGCGCGTGAAGTAAAGAAAATAATTCCTTCTGTTTCGGAAACAACCGATTGGGGTTTGGATCACGGCGCCTGGCCAATGTTAATGCACTTATTCCCTGAAGCCAACATACCTGTTTTTCAAATGAGCATTCACTATTATGCAAAGCCTGAATATCATTATGAATTGGGAAAACAATTAAAGTCATTAAGAGAAAAAGGGGTTTTAATAATCGGTAGCGGATCACTTATACATAACTTAAAATTAGCCGCACAAAAGTTCCGTTCCAACGATATGACACCTTATGGATGGGAAGCAGAGTATGATGCCTGGATTAAAAAGCAAATAGACGATAGGAACATCAGCAATGTTATTCATTATGAAACCAGCCACAAACTGGGCAAGCTTGCAGCTCCTACTCCCGACCATTATGTGCCTGTCCTATATAGCCTGGGATTAATGGACGACAAAGATGAAGTGAAATATTTTTACGAAGGCTCACCTACTATTCCGGCTTTTAGTGAAAGGAGTTTTATAATTACCAATAAGGCTTGATAAAACAGAGGTTATCGTATTGATAGTTCAAGTGTTTTAACTACTGCTTTTAATTGTTATGAAATGAATATGGATAATGGTTCTACTATGTCAGTATTTAATTAAACTTTTGTTTTCTTAGGAGGAGATACTGACAGAGAAGAACCATATGGGTGTTTTCAAAACAGGCAAACTGATTGTGTCTCTTATTTTTTTTCTGATCTGCACTAATTTTAAAAACTGCATTAGTATTTTAAAAGCGTTTTAATGTATATACCCTTTTCTGTTGTTACGTGAATGATGTAATAACCTGCAGTGAGCGTTTCTCCGATAGTAACTACCTCTTTGTTAACTTTTCCGGCGTTGAATATTTCAAGGCCATTAAGAGAAAAAACTTTTACATTAATGATGGCCTCTCCTGTCTCTAAACTTACCGAAGTTTGATTTTCAAAGGGGTGAGGAATAATGTTTAACAAAGCTTCCCCGGAAGCCATTTTTTGGGAGCTACAGTTTACGGCCTCCAAAACCTTTGCGCTCTCTTTGTAACAAGCTCCAATATTTACTCCTACTTTTACGGTGCTCGTATTGAAATAATCTCCTATATGTATAGTGGCCTGATGTGTGCCCTGTCCGCTTATTACATTTCCATCGCCGTTTAACCACCAGTTATAATAAGCATTTGGGTTTGGGTCGATGGAAAAAATGTAATCTTGTCCCCGGCAAACAACTGTTTCTCCTGAAATAGGGCCTGCTGTTTCCGGTAGTACTATGGTTTGAGATGAGTTGGAACAAATCTTCCCACCTGTACCTACTCCAAGTTCTACTACATACGTACCGGTGCTTGTAAATGTGTATTGCATATTGCTCGTAGTGGCCACTTCTATACCGTTAACCTTCCAGCTATAGGTATTATACATTCCTGTGCTTAGATTCCAAAAGTTGACAGACTGATTGAGGCAAGCTTGTGCACGCCCGAAGGCAGATTGTGCCTGGCATGAATCGGTGCTTCCACAAGCGGAGTCAAGGCTGAGACTTAATACAGATTGTTTATAGCAACTGCCTGCATCCACACTGACATGAATACTATTAAAGCTTTGCCCGAAGTCTACTGAAACTGAGTTGGTCGAACTGCCGCTTAAGGTGGCATCTCCATTGACCCACCAGGAGTAGGAAGCCCCGCTTATGGCAGGAATAGAGTAAACAACGTCTTGCTGGTTAGCACAAATAACAGCAGGCCCGGAGATGGGCCCGGCTATATCTGTTACAGTGACGATCTTTGTTTTTGTAGCACAAAGGGTGTTGTATCCGGTTCTCAGTTTGACAACATAATTGCCCGGGCTTGAGAAGGTATAATTCATCAGGCTGCCTGTGGATATGACAGTTCCGTTTACTCTCCACTCAAACGTATTTGGATAAGTAAGGCCGGTACTGGTATTCCAGAAGCTAACGTTTCTGCCCTGACAGACATCGCTGTATTCAAAATCAGGGATGATTTCGGGGTCACAATTATCCGCCGGATCTGTTATTGTCACTGTTAAGCAGCTTTCTGAAGTTCCGCCTGAATTATCCGTAACTCTTGCCGTATAGGTATATGTGCCGGCATCTATATCTTTTATGATAATAGTATAAGGCGCTGTAGTCACTTCGGCAAGTTTTGTTGAGCAAAGAAAATATTCCACTTTGACAATAGAGCCGTCCGGATCATAGGCGATTGCACTCAATGGAAAAGTGGCCGGTGCGGTAAATTGAGTAGTATCCGGTGGAATAATATATATGGATGGCAACTGGTTGGTTTGTGCCTGAGTTAATACCGGCAAAATGAAAAGTAAGAATGCAGGAATGGTCTTACAGGTTTTTGCAAAAGTAGTTTTAATAAGAAAATTCATAGCTGTTTTAAAGTTTACAGTATAAAAGTTATTTGTTGTTGTTAATCATTTTTATTTATCTCTACATATCCAGGTTTACTTATCATGATAATTCCTTTGTGTTTAATCTTCTGAGTTTGGTGCATT
>DATCKK010000059.1:0-2005 GCA_036562325.1 Cytophagaceae bacterium
CCAATAGGCAGAGCCCGGAACAAAATCTCTTCTGACGGCCCTGACAGCAACAGCTGGAACCCCAATGTACCCAAAACATTTTTCGCATTTAACGGATAACCATATTGTACAGTCTGATTACCGAAATACCTAATCACACACGTGACAACAGTAAACCCAAATACTGCAGCTGAAAAAACAAGCAAGTACTTCATTCCCAGCCTTCTATCGCCCGCGCTAAAACCGAAATCAATTTCATATATCCTGTTATATATTATGATAACAAGCAGCGCAATAAGCATCTGTACCAGGTGATGTACAGATATATATGCGAAAATGCCATGTTCATCTACTACCCCATAATCAAGACTGTTAGCAATTAAGTTCCCAGCTTTACTAGCGAACTGCTGGAATATTAACAGGGAGGCTATTACTAATATACTTAACCCTCTTGGATTGTTTTTACTATTCATCATACACCTCTATCATCCAATTCTAATTTTCCTTGTTTTTGAGCCAACAGCCGCATAAGTAGGAAGCAGCATTGCCATCATCATCGAGTATGACATCCCCATACCAGCCCATTTTCACCTCGTGCAGACCAGCAAAACTAGAAGCTCAATGTCTAGAACCCCTTATTTAACTTTAACCTTTGACATCAATACCACTGTCTCCACATGCATCGGGGCAAAGGTGCAAGGGCAGATGAGTAATGCTTTTGAAATTCTCTTGTTTAATATATTGGGAAACATATCCTATCATCTTTATTTGCTTATTTATTCATCCTTATATGCTAATCTTAACTTCACGCAAGAAATCTACAAACTTTATTAGACGAACGCCGTAAGCTTCACATACATTCGGTATTTTCACGGGTTGTCCATTACCTGCTCGCGTTTCATCTGAAACCAAAGTACAGTTCTTTAACTTTGCTAACGCTATTACGAATGGATCGGCTCCATTTGATTTACGGCTTCCTGTCACAAGAGTCGGATATTTCTGCAATATCTCACGTACCATACGCTGGATATCGGGTCCGCTTGAAATAAATGCGCCTTTTCGTTGCTTCGCCCACTGCAATAAGGAGTCGTTCCCAATAGAAAGCTCATCAAGTACCTCATCGCACGAAATGACTATTCCTCCATCTATGATATCAGCCATTTTTATCCATAGGCTTCCAAACACATCATATGGATGATGCCTCTGCATGTTAATGAACACATTTGTGTCCAGCACATACTTTGGATCTTTCAAGAGAAGCACCACCTTTCCACCTTGCCGAAATGCTGTATTCGCAAGCCGGATAAGAATTGAGATGCATCCCTGGGTGTAATTATTTCTTGGTTATAAGCATTCATAACCGTGCGGGCATATAATTTACCAACCTGCGAACATATGTCTGTGCTTGGTGGCAAAAACCCGTCTTTATTGTTATTCCGATTGCGCTCATATTGTTCATATTCTCGGGTGTACTGTAAGAGCTTTTCATTATAAAAATCAATCCCAATTTTGCCCAAAGTCATGAGTAGCCCTATAATAACTTCACGGCTCACCGAGAAGTTTCTGGAAATTTTTTGTACCCCATCATCGTCCCACCCATGTTGCTGTATTTTTATCCATTGGCTATCAGATAAGAGGGCATTGGGGGGAACAAGTGCTTCTGCAGCAATCCTGTTACACTTGATTTCGATGTCAAAACGGCTTTGCTTCTCAACGCCGAAGGTATCACATATCCCAGGAGTTCGAGTCAATATGTGGACAAACTCATGCATAAGCGTAAAAATACGCGCATTATATTCATCTTTGCGATTCACAACAATAATCGGGAAAACCGGTTCATATATAGACATTCCACGCATAACAGCCTTATCGACTTTTGCAGCTTGAAACACGAGGATGCCGATTGCAGACAAAGCTTCCGTATAGTAATTAAAGGCTTCAGAACTATTCCTAAATTGTTTTTGCCTTTCAAGCGTGATGCCAAGAAGACTCCTGATTGTTTGAGCAATGGTTGCGTTGTCACTGG
>DATCKK010000350.1:0-2489 GCA_036562325.1 Cytophagaceae bacterium
ATTCTTGAACAGATCAGCCACTATGGCTGCATAAGGAGATTCTTCTTTTTTCTTTTTCATTTTGGGTATCAGTTAAGTTAATAAATTTTCTCTTCTGATACACCCTAAAAATCACAAAAACACAAAATTCTTTATACTACCAGTTAACCCGGCCAGTATTATATTCTATAGACTATAAAGAAAAGAAAACATCAACCTACAAAGTTTCTCAACCTGATTATGTAAACCTGTATCCTAAAAACTCTTATATTTTAGATGATTATAATATCTACTTTATCGGTTTCAAGGATGTACCTACTCCAGGTGAACTTACTTTCAAAATAGTAAAAGTAAATTTGAATTAATAAATAAGAGGCTGCCCCTGCATCAATGAGACAGCCTCTATATATTCAACCCTTAACCTGAATTATAACCGACAGCTCACCCAAATTATTGCTTATAAACCCTCTCCTCTTTAATCATTTTGCTCGTTATAATTCTTACATTATACCAACCCGTTTTCAATCCTTCCATACTTATTGCAGTAGTACCGGCAGAAACTGTTTCACTTTTCACTACAACTCCCATTATATCAAACACCTGTACATCTGCAGTCTCCTCCAGCTGCTCTTTTAGGTACATCGTATTAATAATTGGGTTTGGGAAAGATATTCTATTATCAGAAGCAGGTGTTACCAATTTAAAAACACTAGCCTGATTACTTATCTCAATCCAGTTAAGATTCAACCCACCTGTATAAGTGGTAATTCCTATAGAATAAGAACCTGCCGGTAACGTTACATAATGCTCAACGGTTGCCCAGGCTTGCCAGTCTCCTGTATTGGGAACATTAACAACTCCCAGCAAAGTAGCTCCGGCATCTTTCTCAAGCCTTAGAGAGTTACCGGAAGTGGTACTTGCCACTCTATAGGAAACTTTGTAGGTTCCTGTTGTGGGAATGGTTACAGAATATGCCATCCAGTCATAGGTATCAAACCAACCGACATTCAATCCGCCTTCACTACATTCTTCCGTTTGTATGCCAGACATAGCAATATAGTCCTCTGCTTCTATCTTTAAACTAAATCCGTTATTATTATTACTTTCCGTACCATATACCTCCAGTTCATAAATAGAGTATCCCCATTGCGTGCCTCTTTCTGTACCTAAAATACGGACATAGCGGCCGGTTGCTGTCAACCCTGTATGATCATTAACAAGGGCTGAATTGCCTATAACATTCTTAACGGATGTCCAGGAAGATGCATTCGTCGAAACCTGTACTTCATAGTTTTTTCCATAGGCGGTTTCCCATACTATTTTAACTCTGTTAATGTCATAAACAGCTCCAAGATCTACATATATCCATTGAGGATCGACACCTTCCAGACTTGCCCAACGGGACGAGTAGTTACCATCAATAGCCTTATTTCCTTCAAGTCCAACTGCCTCAATAGAGGAAGTCGTTACCTGCTTATTTAAAGCAATATTTCCCAAGGGTGCCCCTGTCACCGTTACGTTTATAGTTCTTGCAGGGCCGGAACCACAACTATTATTGGCTTTAACAGATATAATACCACCAGAGCTTCCTGCCACTGTTGAGATAGAGGTGGAAGTTGAACTTCCGGACCAGCCCGACGGCAAAGTCCAGGTGTAAGAAGTAGCACCACTTACAGGAGCAATAGAGTATGTTTGTGGGCTTCCGGATTGTATATTTATATTACCGGTTATAGCTGAAGGCTGCGCCGGAACAGGACAATTAACCGTAACATTAAGTGTTCTGGCCGCACTGGAACCACAATTGTTATTGGCTTTAACAGATATTACTCCACCGGAGCTTCCTGCCACTGTTGAGATAGAGGTGGAAGTTGAACTTCCGGACCAGCCCGACGGCAAAGTCCAGGTGTAAGAAGTAGCACCACTTACAGGAGCAATAGAGTATGTTTGTGGGCTTCCTTCAATAACTGTACTATTACCGGTAATGGCTGATGGCTGTGCAGGTATGGTGCAGTTTACTTTCTCATAGACCCTTACATAATCTACATATAGTTTTTGAGGAAACACAGTTGAGTTGTCAGGCGATTTCGGCCAGTCTCCTCCTATGGCCAGATTCAGCAGGAAATAAAATGGTTGATGAAACTCGGACATACCCGGACTGGTAATATTTTTAGAATAAAATTGATTACCATCCACAAACCACTTTATAGATTGTTCATCCCACTCTACAGAAAACACATGGTAAGCATCTGCATATTTTCCGGAAGTCAAAGGCGGACTTTGAGTACCCGCCATTTTCTCACCGTTTTCTTCCCACCACAGATAACCATGAGTTTTATTATCTCCGCAATCCCAACCACATTTATTTCCCCCTACCATTTCCATGATATCAATCTCACCACAAGCCGGCCACTGCCCGGTATTCCCCATCATCCAGAAAGCAGGCCACATACCATTTCCATAAGGAAGCTTCATCCTGGCTTCCATTTTACCGTATTTAAAAGATTTTTTTC
>DATCKK010000061.1:0-9815 GCA_036562325.1 Cytophagaceae bacterium
TTTCTGCTCCTTCAAAATCATCGATATAGGCAGTACCGTTAGACCCTTTATCTACAGCTTTGGAGTGTCCGGGTATTAATTGAGCCACCTCACCGGAGAACGAAATTGAAGAGGGCACTTTGGTTTGTATTAAAGGCAATCGGTCGATGATCTTGGTGAGGATTCTTGATTCTTTACGGAAGTTTGCATCTACTCCCCAAATGGTGTTGCTGCTTGGTTCGTCACCAATGTTTACCCTGGTGATGGTTGGTGCTTCGTTCTGATGCAGTATGGTACTACCAAGGGTGAAGTCTTTACTTACCTGGTAATCGAATCGGGTTCCCATAAAGGATTTTCTACGGAAGTTGAAAAGGTCTTGCTTTTCAAACCGTACTTTAATTTCGTTACCGGATATAAGGACACCTTCATTAATGATTTTTAATCGTCCCAAGTTGTAGTCAATGGTATAGTCTTGCCCTTCTACCAGTTGGTTGCTTCCTGCTGTTACCACTACCGATCCCGGGGCAATATTAATACCCGGCAATATTATTTCGCTGGATGAACTGGATTGATACTTACCTACTAAAAAGAATTTGTTCTTACTGGCGACAAGCTGTGCATCGCTCTTGGTTGAGTCGTATAGTTCAGAGTAGACATATTTGCTGATAAGTTCTCCCTCCATATCCGGATTTAACCTTGTGCTACCTATTAAATTTTCTCCGAATGGTTCTAATACCGGAAATATTACCCTTCCATATCTGGTATCGATCGTTACATCTTCTACAAAGTCGAAGTTACCGTCCGGGTAAGGGTCGTTGTTAGGGTTGAGCCTGTCCAGCCCTGTTAACTTCAATAAAGCAACGTTTTTTACATTTTCACCTTCCTGTAAGTGTGGTAAGTCGGCACCGGTAAGGTCGTCTTTATAAATTACTCTCAGATTGAAGTTTTCTCTTGAAATTTGAGTAGCACCTAATTGATATATGTTTTTCATCATCAGGTCCCATGTCGGGAGCCTTGTTTTGATGGTAGAAGGTTTTAAAAGTTTTAAAACTACTTTTTTGGTTTTATCCTTCGCTATATCCTCATTCAATTGTCCTACTTTATAAACCTTTCCGTTGTATGAATACTCAAATGCCACTGCCAGTACTTCATCCGGGCGAAGAGGGGCTACGAGGGAAATATATCCCAAATCCGGGTGGAATTTAAAATCCCGGTCAGTGAGTTTTCGGGCACTATTAATTATCTCATAATCCCGGCCTTTGACCCATTCATCCAATGGGTTTTGAGCCAGGGTAGTGGTATCAACAAAATCCCTTAGTTTGTTTACATTGTTGTCTGCAGGGAGGGTGTCCGTGCTTGAAGGATTGTCCAGTAAACTTTTATTGAGAATTCTGGCAGATTCTCCCAGGTCTATATAGGCAATAATATCATTTAAGTTTTGTGTCTGAGTAGTTCTGTTAGTGATATATACATCAACCCGGGTGATTTTCACATTAGAGTTAACAATAGGAAGATCTTTTAATGCATTTTCATATTTATCCCTGAAAAAGTGAGCAAGGAAGAAGTGGCGGTAGTCATCGTAATTATCGGCCTGGATCTCAAAAGGCTTGGCTTGGGCACCTCCCTGTATTCTTAATTCTTCTGTTTTACCTCTTTGAGAAGAAAGGACGGAAGTAACACTTAGTCTTCCGAATTGTAGTTTGGTCTTAATACCAAAAAGGTTTTGTGCACCGGAGATCAAAGTGCTGTTAATAGGCATACTAACCGTACCTGCTTCGATCTTTTGAATTATATCTTCTTCAAATCCTGTATATTCCAGTTTCAGGTTGTTTTGAAAGTCGAAGGTTGCTTTGGTGTCCCAGTTAGCTGTCAGTTTTAGCTTTTCCCCTATCTTTCCCGTCACATTCATACTTATATGCTGATCGAAGTCAAAGCTACCGTTTCTTTGCTGACGGATCGGAATAGAAGGGTTTTCAACACGTTGGAACTTTCCTCCAAAGTCCAATGTTACTAACCCGTTAGGGCGAATATCAACATAATTACTACCGAAAGGGCCTTCCAGGCCCTGTACGGGAATTTTAAGACTGAATGGGCCGGATGATTTGTCCTGATCCTTCAACGGATCTTGATTTCGGTTCTTCCAGTAATTCTGGAGCATCTGTCTGTTTCGGTACCTGTAGTATTCATTATAAGTCATGGTGGTAGGCGGGCGATAATCCATTTCGCCGATTTTCTCTCTTATAATGAAATGGTTGAGGCTGGAGTCTAATTCTACTTCTGTCTCTATATTGGAGGGGTTGTCCATGATTAAAGGTGACTTATTGGTCTTGTTCGAATAAGGATCACCATATCTGTCGGATGGGGTAACATCCGGCCTTCCTTTCGATTTCACTTTTCCTTTTGAGGTATCGCTTGGGAGGCTGGCTTCAATGAAAAGAAAATGACGATTGGTTGGCCCTGCAGTAGATAACCAGGCTAAAAAGGATAAAGATATCCCCAATAAAAAAAGAATCTTACTATTCGATTTTAGCAAAGTAATTAAAAAATTTAGGACGTTTTTAGTGCTATTTTAATTAATTGTTCCAGAGTGATATCATTCCCTTGCTTTTTGAGAATGCTGTCAATATTTTTCTCTGCAGTAGGCCTTGGTATTCCAAGAGTTACCAGTGCAGATAACGCTTCATTACGGATGGTATTGTGTGAAGTTTTTAACATTGCGCCTGTTTCGGGAACTAAATTTTCTTTTTTAAGCTTATCTTTTAATTCAAGGATAATACGTTGAGCAGTTTTGCCTCCAATGCCTTTGATACTTTGTAACGTTCTTACGTCTTCTTGTAGTATTGCGGCTTTAATATCCGGAACACCTAAAGAAGATAGTACCATTAATGCAGTACCTGGCCCTACTCCTGAGATGGAAATTAAATCTAAAAATAATTTTTTTTCTTCGCTTTCCGCAAATCCATATAGGGTATGAGCATCTTCTTTTATATGTAAATAAGTAAGAAGCCTGATTCTTTCTTCTGATTTTATACAGGAATAGGTGTTTAAAGAAATTTTAACCTGATAGCCTAGGCCCCCTGCTTCTATTATTACATAGGCGGGATCTTTATAGGCTAATTTTCCATCTATATAAGCAATCATTTTTTGTGTTTTGAACTATAGTTTTGAGCATCAACTACGGCGATGGCTACCATGTTTACAATTTCCCTTACTGAGCTACCTAATTGTAAAATATGTACAGGTTTGCCCATTCCCATTAGTATAGGGCCAATTGCTTCTGCACCACCAATTTCTTGTAGTAATTTATAGGCAATGTTACCTGATGCAAGGCCTGGGAAAATAAAGGTGTTTGCACCTTCTTCTGCCAGAGCGCTGAATGGATAATTTTCTTTTTGAAGCTTGGTGTCCAATGCAATGTTAGCCTGCATTTCCCCTTCAATTTTAATATCAGGGAACCTGGCTTTGGCAAGTTTGGTCGCTGTTGCAGTTTTTAATGGCACATCTCCTTTATTAGAACCGAAGTTGGAGTAGGAGAGTATAGCTATTCGCGGTTCAACATCGAAAAAGCGAACGCCTCTTGCCGTAAGCCCTGCAATTTCTACCAAATCTTCCGCTGTCGGATTTTCATTAATAGTAGTATCTGCAAAAAAGAAAGTCCCTCTCTTACTAATCATAATGTACATACCGGCTACTTTCTGTACCCCCGGCTCTACTCCAAGTACCTGTAGTGCAGGACGAACTGTGGCCGCGTAATCTTTGGTAAGTCCTGAGATCAATGCATCAGCTTCTCCTACTTCAACCATCATCGCGCCAAAGTAATTTCTGTCACGCATCATTTTAGGGCCTTCTGTGATGGTTACACCTTTTCTTTGACGTTTTTCATACAACAACTCTCCAAAGCGTTTTCTTTTAGCCTTTTCTTCGAACGGATTAATAATTTCACAATCTCCCAGATCCAGATTGTGTTCTTCGATCATTCGCTTTATTTTGTTTTTGTTTCCAAGAAGTATCGGCTTGGCTATACCTTCATCCACAATGATTTGGGCTGCCTTAAGGATTTTATAATTATCAGCTTCGGCAAATACCACTCTTTTCGGGGACTGCTTCGCTCGGCTGATAATTCTTGACATTAACTTCTGGTCAATACCGATCCTTTGTTGAAGCTCCAGATGGTATTGGTCCCAATCGGTTATGGGTTGTCTTGCCATACCTGACTCCATGGCGGCTTTGGCTACTGCAGGAGAAATGGTGGTTATTAGCCTTGGATCAAGTGGTTTAGGAATTAAATAATTTTTGCCAAATGATATTTTTTCGTCTCCATAGGCTTTATTAACAATATCTGGTACAGGCTCTTTGGCAAGATCGGCCAATGCATAAACTGCGGCAAGCTTCATTTCTTCATTAATCTCTGTAGCTCTTACATCCAGTGCGCCTCTGAAGATATATGGAAAACCTAATACATTATTTACCTGATTAGGGTGGTCGGATCGTCCCGTAGCCATGATAATATCCGGCCTTGTTTGAATTGCCAGATTATAATCAATTTCCGGAACAGGGTTGGCAAGTGCGAAGACAATGGGGTCTTTAGCCATTTTCTTTATCATTTCGGGTTTTAGCACATTGCCTGCGGATAGCCCTATAAAAACATCCGCACCTTCGATTACTTCAGCTAATGTTTTTGCCTTTGTATCTCGGGCAAACTCAATTCTAAACTCGTCAATATCTGTTCTGTCTGTACTTAAAACACCATCAACATCCAGCATTATGATGTTTTCAGGTTTAGCACCCAGATGTATGTATAGTTTGGTACAAGCAATAGCAGCGGCTCCTGCGCCATTTATAATAAACTTAACCTGACCGATTTTTTTGTTAACCAGCTCAAGCGCATTTAATAAGGCGGCGGACGAAATAATAGCTGTTCCGTGCTGGTCGTCATGCATTACAGGGATGTTCATTTGCTTTCTCAGTTCCCTTTCTATTTTGAAGCACTCCGGTGCTTTTATGTCTTCCAGGTTAATGCCGCCAAATGTTGGCTCCAGCGATTTTATAATTCTGATTAGTTCATCAGGATTGGTACAATCTATTTCAATATCAAATACATCTATGCCTGCAAACTTTTTAAATAGAACTCCTTTTCCTTCCATTACCGGCTTGGAGGCATCCGGCCCGATATTTCCTAGTCCAAGCACCGCTGTCCCGTTAGAGATGACCGCCACCAGGTTTCCTTTGGAGGTATATTTGTAAGCGTCTTCTTTATTTGCCTCAATAGCTTTACAAGGTTCTGCAACTCCCGGAGAGTATGCCAACGCAAGATCCAATTGAGAGCTTAGCATTTTTGTCGGAATCACTTCAATCTTTCCTGGTTGCCCTTGAGAGTGGTAGTTTAAAGCATCTTCTTTTCTTATGTTAATGGACATAGATAATATTTTACTTCTGCAGTCTAAAAACGAATGTTTATTCGAATTTATAACATTGAACAAACAAAAAACCCCTTACAGGGTAAGGGGTAAATATAATAATATTTTTCCAACTACCTATTAACTTAGTTTAAGCTTTTGTCCGGCTTTTATTTCGCTGCTTTTTAGGTTGTTTAGTTTTTTGATTTTTTCAATTGTCAATCCATCGTATTTTCTGGAAATGGTCCAGAGAGTATCTCCAGGTTGTACATAATGATACTTTGGAATGGGTTTTTGGCCTGTAGAAGAGCTGCTCTTCGCTACAGTTTGTGATGTTGAGGTTTTGAAGTAATCACCGGATTTATAGATCACCAGTTTTTGTCCCGGATAAATTGTAGTGTTTTTCATTTTATTCCAGGCTTTTACCTGCGATAATCCAACTCCATGTCTTTCAGCTATTTTACTAAGGACATCACCTTTTTTTACGGTATAGATAATTCTTTGCTGTTGAGGTGCTTGTTTAACTTCTGAAGACGCTATGGCCGACTCAGGTTCGTTTATTCTTTTAGAGCAAACATCCATTATGTGCACCTTATTAAGAGCATATTTTGTGGTAACATCCGATGGGATTCTCAAAGCGTAATTCAAGTTTTCCGGAATGTAACTTTTCTTTAACGCCGGGTTGAGCTTCATAACATCTTCCATACAGATATTCAATTCTTCACACAGTAATTCCAGATTAACATATTGCTGTATGTGAATTGTGTCAAAATCCATAGGATACTCCAGTGAGTCCGCATAGATGTTATGATCGTTCAGGTGGTTCATAACATAAGTTAATGCAACGAACTGAGGTACATATCCTCTGGTCTCCACAGGAAGGAAGTTATAGATTCCCCAGAAACTGTCTTTATAACCAGACTTTCGGATCGCTCTTCTGACATTGCCTGGGCCACAGTTATAAGAGGCTAATGCAAGTTCCCAGTCACCGAACATTCGGTAAAGGTCTTTTAGATATTTACATGCGGCTTCTGTTGATTTATATGGATCGAGCCTTTCATCAATGTAGGCGTTTTGAGTGAGTCCATACTGTTTCCCTGTTGCCGGCATAAACTGCCATAATCCTGCTGCTCCGGCTCTTGAAATTGCTTTGGGGTTTAAGCCGGATTCTACAATAGCCAGATATTTAAGTTCATCAGGCATATTGTATTTGGCAAGATACTCCTCAAATATGGGGAAATATACTTGCTTTCTTCGCTCCATTATCTGAGCATACTTTCTGTTTTTAACAGTAAAGTAGTCAATAAAGCTTCTGATTCGGCTATTGAAGGTTAATTGTATCTCTTTTTCCAGGCAGGAAAGTCTGTCTGCTATTAATTCGTCTGGTACATTAGGTATAAAGTCATGTTGTACTTCACTATCACTTACTTCAAGTAGCTCTTCTACCTCTTCCACCTCTACTATTTCTTCTACTTCATCTATCATTTCCTCCAACTCCTCGGTTTGAGCCATAGCTATTGAAGCAGTGACAATACTACTTATAAAAAATAGTATCAGGGTTTTAAACATTCCTGGAGTGTACGCCATTTTCTTCATTAATTTAAATTTTTATCCGTCAAATACTTAGAGAAAGCAAGAAGCTCTCCTTCTTCAAACGCTCGAGTCATAATCTGAAGACCAATCGGCAGGCCTTGTTTGTCAGTACCATTGGGTATTGAAATGGCCGGAATTCCCGAGAGGTTTGCTTGTACCGTAAATACATCTGCCAAATACATAGCCAGCGGATCAGAGGAGTTTTCTCCAATCTTAAACGCAGTGGTAGGTGTAGTTGGTATAACCAAAAAGTCAAACTGGGAAAGTATTTTTTCCGTTTCTTCCTTGATCAACCTTCTTACCTTCTGCGCTTTGGTATAGTACGCATCATAATAACTTGCACTAAGTACAAATGTTCCCAGGATAATTCTCTTCTTTACTTCCTTGCCAAATCCTTCTGCTCTTGTTTTTTTATACATTGACTCCAGATCACTACTGTCTTTTGTTCTGTGTCCATACCTTACTCCGTCGTATCTGGAAAGGTTAGAGCTGGCTTCGGCAGTAGTCAGAATGTAATAGGTTGGCAGGATGTATTCCATTAAGGGAAATTCAAAAGCTTTCACCTCGTGGCCTTCCTGCTTTAATACGTCTAAAGCCCTCTTAGTGTTTTCTTTAATTTCATCACTTACTCCATCACTTTCCAGTGCGTCTTTCAGATATCCGATTTTAACTTTTTTATTGAAAGTCAATTGGGTAGAGTAGGGCGGTACTGGTTTTTGGGAAACAGTGCTATCGTTGTTGTCGGGACCTGAGATAACTTCCAGAAGTAAAGCGGCATCTTCCACTGATTTGGTTATAATACCTATACAGTCAAATGATGATGAATAGGCAATTAATCCATATCTGGAAATTCTTGAATATGTTGGTTTTAGGCCTACGATGCCACAGAATGCGGCGGGCTGGCGAACGGAACCGCCAGTGTCAGAGCCTAATGAGGCAAGACAAAGGTCTGCTTGTACTGCCACTGCAGATCCACCGGATGATCCGCCGGGAACTCGGGTGTTGTCGGCATCATTGAGCACCGGTCCGAAAGCCGAGTTTTCATTGGAAGACCCCATAGCAAACTCGTCACAGCTTTGCCGGCCTATGATAATCGCATCTTCTTCTATCAGCCTCTCAATAGCTGTGCCATTGAACTGAGAGACAAATCCTTCCAATATTTTGCTGGATGCCTGCAGTTTATGGTCTTTGTAACAAAGAACGTCTTTGAGGCCTATTACCATACCTGCCAGTTTTCCGGCTTTACCAGCCTTTATTTTGGCATCTACTTCTCTGGCTCTCTGAAGTGCTTCGTCTTCATATACTTCCAGAAAAGCATTTAAATGAGATTTTTTCCTTATATTGGAAATGTAATATTCTGTTAGCTGAACACAGGTAACATTACCCTTTTTCAGATCTTCCTTAATCTCGTTTAATGAACTGTATGCCTTCAAAGTTTATTGTTTTTTAATATCTTCGTTAACTCCTTCGTTGATTTCGTTTTTGATTTCTCTGGTAGCATCTTTAAACTCTCGGATTCCTCTACCTAAACCTCTTGCAAGTTCCGGTATTTTTTTAGCACCGAACAGAATTAATACAATAAGAAGAATCACAAGAATTTCCTGCATTCCTACTCCCATGAACAATAGCACTGAATTTACCATATGTGTGTGAATTGAGATTATTTAATAGTTGATCTTATTTTGCTTGTATTATTTAAACTATAATTTACCTAGGTAATATTGTATTATTTCTACAATAAAAGGGTGAACAGATAGTTTTCTTCAAACCTAACTGTAAAGATAATTAAAGAAAATGTCCACTGCAATTAATTCCACTGGTAATAACGGGTTTTAGTCGAAATAAAGTACCATATTCAATAGAAAAATTCCAATCTATAATATTTGGGTGAACAGGCTTGTTTTTGTACTTTTTATTTACGGCAATAAAACCGGGGGCTGTTGGGGAAAATACACTAATTGGATTTTGGGGGCCGATATCTGAACCTTTTATTTCATGTAAAGCCATTTTTCCGGGTCCAGTTTGTCGCTGTTTTTCCAAATTTGGAACTGCAATTCCGAGTTGTTGTTTTTGTCGGTATATACCTCGCCTATAACTTGTTTAGCTTTAACCTCATCTCCGGTTTTCACATAGACCGATTTGAGTTTTGCATAAACAGTGAAATATTCGCCATGCTGAATCATGACTACATTGTTCATTCCGGGCACCTGAGCTACGGTAATTACCTTTCCCTGAAAAACGCTTCTTACAGGTTCGTTTTGAAGGGTTTGAATGTCAATGCCCAGGTTTTCGATATAGACACCTTTTAGTACCGGATGGGGTTGTTTACCAAACTTATGAGAGATGGTCCCTTTGCTAACCGGCCAGGGAAGCTTATTGATATTACCCGCAAAAGAACTGGATAATTCTAAGCCTTCAGTAACTGATTTTTTAATTTCTTTTTTGGCGGCAGCTTCACGTAGTTCCCGCTCTTTACGTTCTTTTTCTGCGGCAGCGGCAATTATATCTGAAATTAATTTGTCTAATTTTTTGATCGCTTTTTCTCTTTCCTGTAATTCTTTTTTCAGCTCTTTCTCTTTTTGTGTGAGCTCTAATACCAGGCTGCTTTGTTGGCTTTTTACCAAATTCAGGTTTTCCGTTTCTATGGTTTGTTGGGCGAGCAAAGAGCTTTTTTCCTTTATTTTACTATTCAACTTTGCTTTTTGCCTGCCTAGTGACTCGGTAAGTTTGCTGATCTGCTCTGCCTGTTGTTGGCGGGCCTGGGAGTAATGTTTAAAATATTTCATCCGCATCAACATTTGGTTGAAGCTTTCAGCAGAGAAAATAAAAGTAAGCTTATTGTAGTAG
>DATCKK010000065.1:0-4482 GCA_036562325.1 Cytophagaceae bacterium
GGCCTGGAGGAAGGAAACTCTTATTGGCCATAGTTATGAAAGTCCTAAAAAATATGACGGAAAGCGCTATGGCGGGTATTATACACAAGATGAAGTGAAAGAGGTAGTTCAGTATGCTGCTGAACGTTATATTACAGTTGTTCCTGAAATAGAGCTTCCCGGCCATGCAAGTGCTGCGATAGCAGCGTATCCGACGTTAGGAGTAACGGGAAAACCAATTGATGTGGTTACAAGTTGGGGTATTTTTCCAAACATATTCAACATAGAGGACAGTACGTTTTTGTTCCTGGAAGATGTGTTAACAGAAGTAATGGACTTATTTCCCAGTGAGTATATTCATGTGGGTGGGGATGAAGCGATAAAGGAGCAATGGGAAGCTTCGCCAAGAATACAACAGCAAATTAGGCAGCTGGGATTGAAAAACGAACATGAACTTCAGAGCTATTTTATAAAAAGAATTGAAAAGTTTATTAACTCCAAAGGACGTAAGTTGATAGGTTGGGATGAAATACTTGAGGGTGGCCTTGCCCCCAATGCAGCAGTAATGTCCTGGCGAGGAACTGCCGGTGGTGAAGCGGCTGCTAAAGCTGGGCACTATGTCGTGATGTCACCTACATCACATCTTTATTTTGATTATTACCAGGGGAATCCCGGGAATGAACCTTTAGCTATTGGGGGATATACTCCGCTCCAAAAGGTATATTCGTACGAGCCGACTCCTGAATCTTTGACAGAAGAAGAAGCTAAATATATACTGGGGGCACAAGCCAATGTTTGGACAGAATACATCAAAACGCCGGAACATGTAGAGTATATGGTTTTTCCGAGAATCAGCGCTTTGGCGGAAGTTGTATGGAGTCCCCGGGAAAAGAGAAATTGGGATTGGTTTAAAAGCAAGTTGCCAGAGCTGTTGGAGCGGTATAAGTTGAGAGGTATCAATTATTCTAATAGTGTTTATAAGATAGCTTTTAAGTCTGTGTTGGATTCTGTCAATGGTACTCTTAAGGTGGTAATGGGGAATGAGTTGGGAACGGGTGAAATCAGGTATACACTCGATGGATCAAATCCAACAAAAAACTCTTCGCTTTATAAAGATGGTATTCACCTTAGAGAAACGTCGACTATAAAAACTCAGGTATTTGAAGGAGATATGCCATTGGGGAATATAGAGGAACAGCGTTTTATTGTGCATAAAGCTTATGGCAAGGAGCCACAATTCACTCATCCATATACTATTCACCATTTTCCTACTCATGGCCTTACTCTTACCGATGGAATGTTAGGATCAAAGCTAACATTGTTTTCAGATCTGTGGCAAAGGTTTAATAAAGTAGATCTGGAAGCTACTATTGATCTTGGGAAAACAGATACAATTGAAATGGTTAAGGCAAGGTTTGTAAGTATACCTCATTATTCCATTGTACCACCTAAGTCACTGAGTGTACAGCTGTCTTTGGATGGTAAAGAATATACAAAAGCAGGGGCTGTTACTCGTGGAGTAGCAGTAGAGGGAAACTCGGTATGGGAGTATGAGGTGAATGTTAAAACACTTCCGGCAAGATATGTTATGATAAAAGCAGAAAATGTAGGAAGTGTGAAGTCGGAAAAAACCGGTAAATTCAAAGACGCAGTCTTAATGACGGATGAAATTATTATTGAGTAAGTAATAGTTATGAATAAAAGGCTCTTTTTTTAATTTTATATAGAATAAACTAAGTAATGAAGTAAGATATTTATTGAGAAACAGTTGGTTGTATTGAACGCTAGGGGCTCAAATCAGAATGTTTATAAATTTTATATAAATAAGAAGGTTAGAATAGATATATAACTTACTTTTGCAGGTGTCAGGAATAAATAAGTAGCAATTCTAATTTGCATGTAATGAAAGTAACTGGTTTCACCTTTATCCGAAATGCCGTAATTTATGATTATCCAGTAGTAGAGGCTATCAGTTCCATTTTGCCACTTTGTGATGATTTTGTAGTAGCGGTTGGAAATTCGCAGGATGAAACTGCAGACCTGATTGCTTCTATAGATAAGGATAAGATAAAAATTATAAACACAGTTTGGGATGATAGTTTAAGAGAAGGAGGAAAGGTATTGGCAGTGGAAACCAATAAGGCCTTTCATGCGATAGGTGAAGAGTCGGATTGGGCTTTTTATATTCAAGGAGATGAAGTGATCCATGAAAAATATCTCGATGAGATTCATAAAGGAATGATGAAGTGGAAGGATAATGACAAAGTAGATGGTTTGCTATTTGATTACTTACACTTTTATGGTTCTTATGATTATGTCGGAGCAGCTTCCAGTTGGTATAGAAACGAGATACGCGTAATCAAAAATAATAAGAACATTTATTCCTATCGCGATGCTCAGGGGTTTAGAAAGGGCAATAATGAAAAATTAAATGTGAAGCCGGTTAAAGCTTATGTTTATCATTATGGCTGGGTGAAAGAGCCCAAAGCCATGCAAAGAAAACAGGAGACATTTCATAAGTATTGGCATGATGACCAGTGGATAGATAAGCATGTGGTAAAGTCAGAGGAGTTTGATTATTCAGGTATTGAAGCTCTGGAGAATTTCACTGGTACACATCCTAAAGTTATGGAAAAAAGAATTAAAGAAAAAAACTGGAAGTTTGACTTTGATATTTCTTTTAACCGCCTGCCATTTAAAGATAAAGTCAAACGGTTTTTAGCTAAATATTTTGGAATAAAATTGGGATACAAGAATTACAAGCTGGTTTAACTTTTATAAAGCGCCGGTCTTTTTTTAATACGTTAAATTTTTTAAGGTGCTATCCTAAGCCAGGTAGTTGATAAATATTTTTTTATTCGGCCTGTATCTTTTTATACCCTTCTTCATTATGAGTTTGCAGATCTGCCATTATTAGTTTTAACCTTCAAACTTAAATTACCTATGGCAAGCAATAAAGAAACACCGAGGCAAAGGATGATCGGAATGATGTATCTTGTCCTTACCGCACTACTGGCACTTCAGGTAAGTAGTGCAGTTATTGAAAAGTTTCAGTCATTGAATAATAGCCTTGAAGCTTCTACGCAAGAAACCAATCATTAGATAAATAAAAAAATGCAACGCATGGAAGAAGAAGTGGAAAGAAGAGGGAACAGGGAAGATGAAGTTGAATTAATGAAAAAGGCAAATCTTATTTGTGAGAGAAGTAAAAAAGAGATGGAGTATCTGGAGAACCTGAAAAGAGAACTGATAGAGAAAAGTGGTGGTATAGATGAGGATGGATCCCTCAAGGGTGCTAAAGAAGAAACCAAAGTGGAAGAGATAATGATTGGTGCCAATAAAGGAGGTAAGGCTTATGAACTTCAGAATAGGCTTAGAGAGTATGTGCGGTTTATGAATCAGGAATCAACATTAAATTTTTCCATGCTTGCTTTGGATGGTAATGAAGATCCTGTTTTTGAAAACAACCCGGAACAAAGGAATAAGGATTTTGCAGAACTGAATTTTGGGCAGACTCCATTGGTGGCAAGCCTTGCGATATTAAGTGAGTTGCAATCCCGGATAGCATCTATGCAGGAAACAACTATAAATACGCTGGCAGAAAAAATAGGAGGCCTGGATTTTAAATTTGACGTACTCAAGCCTGTTGCCAAACCCGCTGCCCGTATAGTGGCAGCAGGTACAAAGTACGAAGCTCAGGTGTTTATGTCTGCTACATCTTCTACGCTTAAACCCGAAATTAAAGTAGAAGGAAAAGAGTTGGTAGTGGATGAGTCCGGAGTGGGTAGTTTGTCCTTTACTGCAAGTGGAGGAGATTACTCCCCTGATGGATATGTGAAAAAAGTTTGGAAAGGAATCATTAAAATGAAAAAGCCCGATGGAAAGGACACACTCTATCATATCGAAGAAGAGTATCTCGTTGCTAAACCTGTAATACAAGTGCGGTCTGCATCGGTGCAGGCATTGTACAGAAATTGCGGTAATAAGTTAAATGTACAGGTTCCTGCGCTGGGGAATGAGTATAAGCCAACATTTACAGCAGAAGGGGCAACCATAATACCAGGAGCTGAAAGGGGGATGGTTACCGTGGTGCCTACTGGAGCAAGTGTGAAACTAAAAGTATCAAGTAACGGAAATTATCTGGGAGAAGAAAAGTTTAATGTCCTGTTAATTCCAAACCCAACCATTGAAATTAAAGTAAATAATAAGAAAGTAGACCCGTTGAAAGGAATTGACAAAAATGAATTGAGGTCTGTGTCGGTAAGGGCGGTTGCGGATAAAGATTTTGCCAAACTTTTACCGGATGATGCTTACTTTAAAGTGACAGAAGCCAGAGTATCTCTTGTGGCCAATAAAAAAGTGAAAGTTAATCCTAAAACTTTTTCTAATGAATTCGAAAATATAAGTTCGTGGAGAGACGAAGCTAATACCGGCAATTATCTTTTGGTAGAAGTCCTAAAAGTGAAAAGGAAAAACTTCCGGGGAGAGTGGGAAGATGTAAGT
>DATCKK010000069.1:0-1854 GCA_036562325.1 Cytophagaceae bacterium
GACCATAATAGGGTTATTAGTGTTGATTTCAACCTTTGTTTTAATGAATTATCTCCGCTCTAAACAACAAATAATTAAGGAAGCAGAGCGAACCAGATTTCTCGCAGAGTCAATGCCTCAAAAGGTGTGGACAGCAGATGCTAATGGAGTTAAAAACTATTTTAACAAACGATGGATTGAATACGCCGGAGTGGGTGTTCAGGATTTAATAAATGGCGGATGGGAAAAGTGGGTGCACCCTGCTGACTATAATGAAGTAGTAAAACAATGGAATGAATGCTTACGCCTTGGTAAAGATTTCATGTTAGAAAACAGATTGCTGCGCTTCGATAATGAATACCGCTGGCATTTGAGCCGGGCAGTTCCCCAAAAAGACAGGAATAATAGAATAATTATGTGGGTGGGGACAGATACTGATGTACATGACCAGAAAAGTCAGACGGAAGAGTTAAAGAGAATTAATGCAGACCTGGATAATTTTGTTTATACAGCATCTCATGACCTCAAAGCTCCGGTTTCAAATATTGAAGGGTTAATTACAGGACTGGAAGACTATTTAAATGAAAAAAGCCTGATTACGGAGGACATCAGAATGATGATTAAATTGATCAATCAATCGGTGATGAAATTCCGTGATACGATAAAAGACCTTACCGAGATAACTAAAATTCAGAAAAACCTTGAAGATGATGTAAGCGATGTAAGCTGTGAGGAGATATTGAATGATGTAAAGCTAAGTATATCAGATATGATTTCGAGTACAAATGCTATCATACATACTCATCTGGGAGATTGCAGGCATATTAAGTTTTCAAGGAAAAACCTTAAAAGCATTATATATAATTTGCTAAGTAATGCTATTAAATACCGGTCTCCTGACCGGACACCCGAAATTTATATCCGATTCGATAAGGTAGATGGTTATTATCTGTTGATAGTGAAAGACAATGGGCTTGGATTAACCTCAGAGCAAAAGCTTAAAGTATTCAATATGTTTAAACGGTTGCATACTCATGTTGAAGGAACGGGTATCGGGTTATATATTGTAAAAAGAATTATAGAAAATGTAGGAGGTAAGATAGAAGTGGAAAGCGAAAAAGGTGTCGGCAGTACTTTTAAAGTATATATTCCTGAGACTTAAGGTATGGTAAGTAACAAGTATTATTTCGTAGATTTTTTTATCTCTTAATTGATTTCTTCCTTAGGACGCTTTGGTCAAATTGAGTAAATTGGTAAAGCAGAATCAAAGTCTGGAATTTATATTGTATACTGTCGAAAGCTTGAAGATGAATCGCTAAACAGGTAATACAAAGGCTAATCTTTAGGCTGAAAGTAATTTAAAGGCAAAGAGAAAAGGATATTATACAAGAAAGAAATGAAAGGCTTATTCGCATTGCTAACGACCTTTTTTGCTTAACTATTTGAAGAAGAATATATGTTTAAAAAACCGGTAATTTATTTTCTTTCTCTTACATTTCTTATAAGCTGGACAATTGCTTTGGCCACTTATCTGGCAGGCTATAGTTATGGATCTGTGGAGAGTTTAATAGCAATTGTGTTTTTTATGTTTGGGCCTTTAGCGTCTTCTTTTATAACTAATAAATGGGGGCTTAAAAAAAGCTGGAAGGATATATTAGGGACTCACTGGGTATTTAACAATTATGTAATTGCTGCATGGATGTTGCCATTGTTATGGTTTTTTTTGACACTGGCAATAAATGTAGCTTTCCCGGGCGTGACAATTAGTTTTGATGTAGAGACCATGCTTTCTGATTTGGATTACGATATTCCACCTGACCAATTGGAGGCAGTGAAAGAACAGTTGCGATCTCTTCCTGTTAATCCGTTATTATT
>DATCKK010000077.1:0-3849 GCA_036562325.1 Cytophagaceae bacterium
CTACTAAATACTGGATCTTAACTAACTGTGCTTCCGTTGCTGACTTTAGTTGTCGGTGATACAAAACACAATTTGCCGTCTTTGTCTTCTGCCATCAGTATCATTCCTTTTGACTCTATTCCTTTTATTTCCCGAGGAGCCAGGTTGGCTAAAAGCAATACTTGCTGGCCGATTATATTTTCAGGTTCGTAATATTCCGCTATACCACTTACCACGGTTCTCTGGTCTATTCCGGTATCCAGTTTCAGTTTAAGAAGCTTTTTGGTTTTAGCTACCTTTTCGGCTTCTAAAATGGTAGCCACACGAATATCCATTTGAGTGAATTGCTCATAGGCAATCTCCGGTTTGGCAGGAGCAGCCTGGGCTTTTTCCAGTTCGTTGGCGATTTTGGCTGCCTGAAGTTTCTCTACCTGAAACTCGATGAACTTATCTTCAATTTTTTCAAATAAAATAACTGCTTCACCTATTTCATGGCCTTCGTTTAACAGATCGGACCGGCCCGCTTCTGACCATTTTAACTTTGAATGAAGGTTCAGCATACTGTCGAGCTTCAGTGAAGTAAATGGCATGAATGGTTCGCAGACGATAGCGAGATTGGCAGCGATCTGCAAACTGATATTTAAAATAGTCTTTACTCTTTCTTCATTGGTTTTAATAAGTTTCCAAGGTTCGGTATCTGCCAGGTATTTATTTCCCAAGCGAGCTACATCCATCATGAAAGCAAGAGCTTCTCTGAAACGATATTGTTCTATGGATTTGGAGATTTTTTCCGGAAACTCTTTCAACTTTTCCAATACCTCTTTGTCAATAGGCTCCAGATTGCCAAGGGAAGGAGTTTTACCGGCGAAATATTTGTGGGTTAATACTACAGCCCTGTTAATGAAATTACCAAAAATATCTGCTAACTCATTGTTGTTTCTGGCTTGAAAATTCTTCCACGTAAAGTCGTTGTCCTGATTTTCGGGGGCATTGGCACATAGCGTATATCTTAATACGTCCTGTTTGCCGGGGAATTCCAGAAGGTACTCATTAAGCCATACCGCCCAGTTTCTGGAAGTCGATATTTTATTTCCTTCAAGATTTAAAAACTCATTAGCCGGAACATTGTCCGGTAAAATGTAGGATCCTTCTGCTTTAAGCATGACAGGGAAAATGATGCAATGGAAAACGATATTGTCTTTCCCTATAAAGTGAACCAGTTTGGTGTCCGGGTCTTTCCAATATTTCTCCCAATCTACACTTGGATCCTGTTTGCTTAATTCTTTGGTTGCCGAAATATAACCAATAGGGGCATCAAACCATACGTATAGTACTTTGCCTTCATTGCCAGGAAGCGGTACCGGTACTCCCCAATCCAGATCTCTGGTTACAGCTCTTGGTTGCAGGCCTTGGTCTATCCATGATTTACATTGTCCGTAAACATTCGATTTCCATTCCTTGTGGCCTTCCAATATCCATTCTTTTAACCAGTTTTCATATTTGTTCAAAGGAAGGTACCAATGTTTGGTTTCTTTTAATACAGGTTTTTCGCCACTCAGCATGGAATGAGGGTTGACCAACTCGGAAGGGCTTAAAGTAGAGCCGCAGCGTTCGCACTGATCACCATAGGCATTTTCAAAGCCACATTTGGGGCATGTACCCACAATATATCTATCGGCGAGAAACTGTCCAGCCTTTACATCAAAGTATTGTTCTGAGACTTTTTCTTCAAATACGCCTTTGTCATATAAAGTCTTAAAAAACTCGGACGAGGTTTCATGATGTGTTTTTGAAGAAGTTCTGGAGTAAACATTGAAAGAAATGCCAAACTCTTTAAATGAGTCACCGATGATTTTATGGTACTTATCTACTATTTCTTGAGGCGTTTTTCCTTCTTTTTTAGCCCGCAGGGTGATAGGTACTCCATGTTCATCCGACCCACAAATAAACAATACATCTTCCCCTTTTAATCTTAAATACCTGACATAAATATCTGCCGGAACATAAACTCCTGCCAGGTGTCCGATATGAACAGGCCCGTTAGCGTAAGGAAGGGCAGCGGTAACGGTATATCTTTTGTGTTTTTTAGACATGTATTACTCCAAATTTAGGCGGCAAATATAAGCCATAATTTATTTTAAATAAACCGGGAATCAGGATTATAAATTTTAACCTGTTTTAATACCTTCTGTTCGAACTTTAAAGGAAGCTTCTTCTGTTAAATTTCAATATCATAATCATAATTAAGAACTATTTTTGTAATTTTGCACCTTAATTTTCTATAAAAATCCAAAATGCAGAGTATTAGAAACATTGCGATTATCGCACACGTTGACCATGGTAAGACAACCCTGGTGGATAAAATTATACATTTTTCGATGTTGTTTCGTGAGAATCAGGAGTTTAATGAGCTTATTCTTGATAATAACGACTTGGAGCGAGAGAGAGGGATTACCATATTAGCGAAAAACGTTTCTGTCCGATATAAAGATGTAAAAATCAATATTATCGATACTCCTGGCCACGCTGATTTTGGAGGAGAAGTAGAAAGGGTATTGAAAATGGCAGACGGAGTAATATTATTGGTGGATGCTTTTGAAGGCCCGATGCCACAAACCCGTTTTGTATTGAGTAAGGCAATTGGCCTTGGCTTGAAACCTATCGTGGTGGTAAATAAAGTGGATAAGCCTAACTGCCGCCCTGAAGAAGTGCAAGAGAGTGTATTTGATTTGATGTTTAACCTGGGAGCAACCGAAGATCAGTTAGACTTCAGGACTCTTTATGGTTCTTCCAAGCAGGGATGGATGGGATATGATTATAAAAAACCTACCGAAAATATAGCCCCGTTACTTGATGCAATTATTGAAGTGATTCCGCCTGCGCCAGTTGTAGAAGGAACACCGCAGCTACAAATCACATCATTAGATTATTCCTCTTTTGTGGGGAGAATAGCTATTGGAAGGATTTCACGTGGTGAGTTGAAAGAAGGTGCAAGTGTTGCCTTATGTAAAGCCGATGGTAGTATTAAGAAAGGCAGAATTAAAGAACTTCAGGTATTTGAAGGTTTGAATAAAGTAAAAGTACCTTCAGTAAAAGCCGGTGATATATGTGCGGTAATTGGTATTGAAGATTTTGAAATAGGTGATACCATTGCTGATCCTGATAATCCGGAACCACTACCAAGAATAATGGTCGATGAGCCAACCATGAATATGTTGTTTACCATTAACAACTCGCCGTTCTTTGGTAGAGAAGGTAAATTTGTAACATCAAGACACCTTAGAGACAGATTATTTAAAGAAACAGAGAAGAACCTGGCACTACGAGTACAGGAGACCGATAGTGAAGATAAGTTTCTTGTGTTTGGTAGAGGTATACTTCACTTGTCCGTATTGATTGAAACAATGAGGAGAGAAGGGTATGAGCTTCAGGTAGGCCAACCTCAGGTAATTTTTAAAGAAATTGATGGTGTAAAGTGTGAACCGATAGAACTATTGGTTGTAGATGTTCCGGAAGAAACAGCTGGAAAAGTTATAGAATTGGTTACTCAACGAAAGGGAGAGTTGTTGGTGATGGAACCTAAAGGTGATCTTCAACATCTGGAGTTTCACATACCATCCAGAGGGCTTATCGGGTTAAGGAATAATGTGCTGACTGCTACTCAGGGTGAAGCTGTGATGAACCATCGTTTTAAAGATTATGAGCCATATAAAGGGCCTATTCCGGGTAGAATAAACGGTTCACTTATCTCTATGGAAACTGGTACCTCCACAGCTTATGCCATTGATAAACTACAAGACCGTGGGGTATTCTTTATAGATCCGGGAGAAGAAATTTATGAAGGACAGGTAATAGGTGAGCATACAAGAG
>DATCKK010000080.1:0-3210 GCA_036562325.1 Cytophagaceae bacterium
GTTTACATGTACAATTATCGGTGAAGAAACCGTAATGCCCCCGTGGTTGTCAAAAGCCTTTGCTGTCAGTTCGTAAGAACCGGGTGTTACAGAAGTCCAGTTCCAAATATACGGACTGGCGTTTACTTCACCCAACTTGTTTTCTCCGTTGTAAAATTCCACTTTCACTATAGAACCGTCAGCGTCCTGAGCATTTGCGGTGATGTTGATAGTTGCAGGTGCGATGAAGGAGGTTTGATTATTAGGCGAAATAATGCTGACAGCAGGTTTCTGGTTTTCATTAACCGTAATAGAAACAGAGGCAGAATTAGCGGAAGCCCCTAAATTGTCAATGGCTTTGGCTGTAAAATTGTAAGTGCCTTCCAATAAATCTGAAATATTAAAATAGTAGGGGGCTTCGGTGACTTCTCCCACCTTTTGCCCATTTTGATAAAACTCTACTTTGGCAATGGAACCGTCCGTATCAGTAGCTGTTGCAGTGATGGAGAAGGTTGCAGGTGCAATATAGGTTGTGTTATTAGCCGGAGCGGTGATTGCAACAGTTGGTAGTTGGTTAGCAACAACCGTTATATTTACAGGGGTGGAAGTGGTGGTACTTCCCTGGTTGTCGGTGGCTGTTGCTGTAATGGTGTATGAGCCTTCTGTTATATTGGTTAAGTTAAACGTATATGGGCTGCTGCTAACTTCTCCCAATATAGTACCATTGCTGAAAAAGGCTACTTTGCTAATCGAGCCATCAGCATCCGAAGCGGTTGCTGTTATAGCTATGGAAGCAGGAGCAATATAGGTAGTATTTTCGGCTGGAGCGGTTATAGTAATTGAAGGTGGTTGGTTGGAAGGGATAAAGGTGAATGTCATTTTATCAATATTAAACTCATCGGAGGTAGCTACAAATCTTAATACTTTAGGACCTGAAGTTAATTCTACATCGTTCATTTCAATCTTTTGGAAATTCTGCCAACCTCCTGTATTAGGGACAGTAAATGTTCCGATAATAGTGCCATCCATTTCAAGCCTGAACGTTTTTCCATCAGCAATGGCTGCAACCATTGCTTCGATTTTATATATTCCCGTAGTACTGATATTTACCATATATTCCAGCCATTCCCCATTGGCGATATAACCAACGTTATAACCTCCTCCGTTAATAGCTTCTATGTCCACGGCATCGTTACGGTAAGCCCCGCCTTCATTATTGGGGGTTACATCGTTATAGGCTACATCCTGTCCGCCAAGGTCGTAGTTTTCCGCTTCTATGGTGCCCGGAATGTTCCATCTCGTTCCTCCATAAGGAGATTGGGGAATCGTTACCTTAACAGTAATGGGGGAAGAAGTTTTTGTGGCTCCTTCGTTATCAGTAGCCACGGCGGTGATGGTGTAACTACCGGCATTTACATTGTTCCACGTAAATGAGTAGGGAGCGCTATCGTCCTCGCCCAGCATTTGATCACCGTTATAAAACGCTACTTTGGTTACGGAACCATCCGTATCAGTGGCCGTTGCTGTGAAGTTAATGCTGGCAGGTGCTTCAAAACTTGCATTATCAGCAGGGGCAGTGATTGATACTTCCGGAGGGGTATTATTACTCGCATAACCTCCAAAGATAACCACTACTTTCGTTGGGTTGGTGGAGTGAAGCGTAGAAGACTGGTCGTTGACATCGTCGTAAGCAAAGCCGTATGCTTTTTTATTTATACTGATATCCTCACGGTGCCAGAATTTTGCATAGTGGTTGCAGGGGCTTTCCAGATAATATTTGGAAGGATCTGACCAGGATTGCATTCCTACATTTGGTGTGGTTACATTAATCACGTGTCTTGTAATGGCCGCACAGATCTGGGACTGCACATATAGATCAATCGTTCCGTCGCCAATTTCTTTGTCCAGAACTCCTTTGCCTTCCAGGGCTTCCTGGGTAGTGGGCCTTCTTTCTATGATACCGGTCCTTCCGGCATAAGCTCCGGAGGTACAGGTTATTTCCAAACGCTCATTGACGACTCTTCCTTTCCAGTTACCTTCAAGTGTTGTAAATAGAAGATCTTCGTTGGTGTATTTATTCCAGATTGCATCAATATAGGGTTTCATGTAATTTACATAAGGCCCCGGAACAGGCATGGTACCTATAGATCCATCAGCAAAATCTTTTGTTTTGGTAGGCTGCATGATAATGCCCGTTTCCGGGTCGTAACAACCTTTGAATTCATCCGGTACACTCGCTAAAAACTCTGCACCAATTTGTGCGTGTGTTTTTAACTCACCGGTCTTCTCTACTGTTCCGTTACTGCTGTACACCTCCAGTCCCATGGGGTAGTTATAGGAGTCTACACGCGAAGTATTTCCCCAGACCCCTAATTGATTATAGGTTACTTCTATCATTTCATATCGAATACCTTTATTAGGGTCATTGGGGTTCGTGTGGCTTGGGGTGGAGTAGCCTCTTACAGCCCCATTAGCTCCGAAGAAGTAAAAATACAGTTGTTGCCCTACAGAGATAAACATTCTGCATCCCTGAATAGGAGGGAGCATAACGGTTTTATTGGGTATTTCGCTTAGCTTGCTGAAACAGGCGGCGTACATTCCATTGCCTCCTGGCCCTAAGTCGCCGTTGTATACAGGCCCCTGGACGGTATTGTAGGAAGCATGCATTAGGTTGCTGGTACTTGTCTTACAATCTACCCAAATATGATTGCCGCTGAAGTCTTCTCCCACTATCGCTACATATAATTGATTGTCGGGGAAGGGAGAATTATTTGTAATGACAAAGGGTAATGGAGCCTGAGCTTGTGTTAACTGAAGCAGCATTACAAAGGACACCATCAATACAAGCTTTAAGAAAGTAGGGTAAATTCGCTTAGTCATAGTTGGATGTTTCATAAGTTAGGGTTAAGGGAAATGGGGCTGCTGCATCATTGAGAGTTGCTAAGTACTCTTTGGCTTTATCAGGTATTCTATTGGAATAATCATAATCAGATCTTGTGTTTAGTTATGATTAATAGCTTAAATTAAAATTTTTTAGTATTAATCCAATAAAAATTATGAATTAAAATTGTGAAAGAGTAGTGTTTAGATAAAAAATTGGTGTAGAAGTCGATGAAATGGGGAAATTGGGCGATGAGCGGGGATAATGGTATTTGAAATTTATTTTAATTGAATGAAAAGTGGTTTATTGTTCTAAAGCTAATAGGTAAATGCCAAATTATTCGAAAGCGA
>DATCKK010000087.1:0-1619 GCA_036562325.1 Cytophagaceae bacterium
GAGTAAGATCCGGAATGGAAGTCCAGCTTGTTTTCACCGGATTTAAACTATTATAATTAGGAAGGTAATCCCATGAACCTTCATAATAATTGTAAACAATACCAGGAATAACATCTTGAGGATTTTCAGGTTCCCTCAGTACAGGCTTTCTTCCATATAATCCTGTGTGCCATACTCCTCTTCCTGCCGTGATAATTGTTAATTCAGAGTTCTCAGTACCATCATTATACATGTATATTCTGTGGAAGTTAGCAACTGTTGGTAATCCTTTAGAGTAGTTTACCCAATTACTCATAGAATTATCCTTGTAGAATACTGAATTATAACCTGCTACATATACCGCTTCATTATTACTATAAACATCATGCAAAATTTTATGATAATTAACTCCTGGCAGATTGGAAGTTATATCTGTCCAGTTCTCTCCTTTATTTGTTGAGCGGTATACTTTATTATTACATACCAGATAAACAACATTGGTATTATTTTTCATGACCACTACACTTGCGGTAACATTGGTAGAAGCAGGTGTAGTGTAAGTGTTCCAGGTAGGTGCTCCGGACAAAGCGTTATCACTTCTTCGGATTTTATTATCTTCCGTAACTACATAAACAACATTGGCATCGTTTGGAGAAGAAGCAATTGCCTTAACCTGAGTATTAAAACTGGTTATTTGCGTCCAAGTTGGAGGATTGTTGGAAATATTCGTACTTCGATATACTTCTCTGTAACCTATATAAGCTGTTTGTGTATTCGAAAGAGGAAAATCAGCAAACACCTTTTGGCCGTTACCTGCATCAAAAGGAAGATTTAATGAGGTGCTACCTCCGCTAGGGAGGCTTCGCCTTCTACCGGTACCTGCTAAATTGTAATAATAATCAGCACTTAAATTATCATGAATAATATTGTCATGATAATCTCCGGCGCCGTTTATATACCAGATCCCATCCCTGTATAGAAACTCACCGTTATCCTGAGCCCCAATACTAATAGATTCTTTTTTAACCGGACTTTGACAACCTATATATGATTCCGTACCTACTAATCCATTACATATAGGTAGCCAGGACTTACCGTTATCCCAGCTTCTCCAGATACCACCATCATTGATATTATACAACTCCTCATCCACATAAGGCGAAAAAGGTACTTGTCTCATGTCTGTATGAACCTGATGGGCCCAGTCATGCGACATACTCGTCCAGGATACGCCACCATCGGTAGATCTCCAGATAATATGCCCAACCACAAATAAAAGGTTCGGATCTTTGGGGCTCACCGACATGGCATAGTTATAGTTACCCTGGCCATGAGAGTTTCCATCATAGCCGTTTAAATTGATTCCACCTGCCGCTTTTACTACGGTAAAGCTATTCCCCCCATCAGTTGACTTCAACACAGGAGTAGACGTTCCATTGGTAAATTTTCCAACATAAGTCAAATAAACAATTTCCGGATTTGCCTTGGTTACTGCTACCCTTCCTCCTTCCTCTATTCCATTCCCGGGGAGATTGATTTTCGTCCAGGTTTCTCCCACATCCGTTGATTTCCAAAACTCATTCATAGTGCAGGCAAAAATGACATTATTGCTTCCTGCTTTAAACACCATATCTGTAAAC
>DATCKK010000102.1:0-3337 GCA_036562325.1 Cytophagaceae bacterium
GATATATTGACCTGATTGAACAAACCTTCTATTTTCCAACTGAAGAATTTAAGGTTGTCAATAATGAACTTTACTTTAATGATGTTCCCATAATGGACATTGTAAATAAATATGGAACACCATTAAAGCTTACCTACCTGCCTAAGATCAGTTCACAGATACAGAAAGCAAAAAGGCTTTTTAATGAAGCCATTAAAAAGAATAACTACGAAGGCAGTTATACTTACTGTTACTGCACCAAATCTTCTCATTTCAGCTTTGTATTGGAAGAAGCATTAAAAAACGATATCCATATAGAAACTTCTTCTTCTTATGATATTCCCATCGTAAGGATATTGTATGAAAGAGGCAAGATCTCCAAAGACACTTATATCATTTGCAATGGCTTTAAAAGAGCTTTATACACTCAATATATCTCCGAACTAATTAATGATGGTTTTCATAAATGTATTCCCATACTTGACAACCTGGAAGAAATAGATGTATACGACAGGCTTGTAAACACAGAGTGTTCTGTTGGTATACGCATGGCTTCTGACGAGGAGCCTAAGTTCGAATTCTATACATCCAGATTAGGAATACGATATAATGATGTTATTTCATTATATGAAAATAAAATCAAGAACAATCCGAAGTTCAAACTAAAAATGCTCCACTTCTTCATTAATACTGGTATTAAAGATACCACCTACTACTGGAGTGAGTTGAGCCGATTCGTTCACATGTATTGTGAACTGAAAAAGATCAATCCACACCTGGAAGCAATAGATATCGGAGGAGGCTGGCCCATTAAAACATCGGTTCACTTTGATTACGATTATGCCTACATGACCGATCAGGTGATTAAAACCATCCAAAAGATTTGTAATGAAAACAATGTTCCCGTACCTAATATTTTCACGGAGTTCGGAAGTTTCACCGTGGGAGAAAGCGGAGCCATTCTATATAGCGTGTTAGGCAGCAAACTTCAAAACGACAAAGAAGAGTGGTACATGATAGACAGTTCCTTCATCACTACCTTACCTGATGTATGGGGGCTGAATCAGAAGTACATACTTTTGGCGCTAAACCAATGGGACAAACCATACAAGAAAATCAAAATTGGCGGTATCACTTGTGACAGCATGGACTATTATAACTCGGAAGCCCATGCCAACATGGTGTTCTTACCTCAGATACCCAAAGATGAGAAGCTATACATAGGTTTCTTCCATACCGGTGCTTATCAGGAATCGTTAGGAGGTTACGGAGGTATCCAGCACTGCCTTATCCCGGCACCAAAACATGTATTGATCAACAGAGATAAAGATGGCAATATAATTAGCGAACTCTTCGCAGATGAGCAGGATAAAGAATCTATGTTAAGGATTCTTGGCTACATCAAATAAAACAATATGGCACGAGCGCTGGTTAGAATATAAATGATGATGCTTATTAAATAGTTGATTGATATGAAGTTTTATATTTTACTAGCTGTAGTTCTAGGAGTTGGAATGATGAGCTCTTGTGCAAAAAGAGAATCTTGTGCTACTTATGCTAAAGAGACAAAGATGGTCAAAACAGAAGTGAATAGTTAAAATAGTTTTTCATAACAATAAAAAAGGCCTTTTTTCAGGCCTTTTGGTTTTTTTATTATTGTTGTACAATACATTTTGCCGCTTCTAATAAATTCTTACATTTCAAATTTGCGGGGCAATCGTCCTCCTCTCCTACCAATACCGTTTTTATCCCTAGCTTTTCAGCAGGAATCAAGTCTCTTGCTTTATCTCCTACCATCCACGATTGTGTAATATCAATATCAAATTTGGCAATGGCCTTCTCAAACATTAACGAATCCGGTTTGCGGGTAAGGCTTTCAGATGAAGTTGGATGATAAGGAGAATAATAGAAAGCATCAATGGCGTTATTACATTGCTGCTGCAGATAGTCATGACAAATTTTTACATCTTCATGGCCATATATACCTTTAGCAATTCCAGACTGATTGGTAATAACAACCAATAAATATCCATGATCTTTAAGCACTTTTAACCCCTCCAGTACCCCATCAATAATTCTAAAATCTTCCAATTTATAAGTGTAGTCCACTTTATCAACATTGATAACTCCGTCCCTGTCAAGAAAAACACATTTAGTCATGATCTGTTAAATTAATTAAATTCACCCCGGCTCTCCGGCAAAGGAAAGGGAAAATTAGTTCGATAATATATAAACAGCAAATATCCGTTTTCAGAATTCAAATAAAAAGTAAAAAATAGCGGTTATATGTCGTAAATTTGAGTCTGCAAGAAATAGTACAATATTATTATGATTGGGATTATCGGAGCTGGAATTTCCGGACTATCAACAGGGTATCATTTGCAAAAAGCAGGAGTTGACTATATTCTATTGGAGGCTTCAGATGTTCCCGGTGGATATATTAAAACCTATCGGGAAAAGAATTATGTTTTGGAGATAGGCCCTAACTCACTCATGGCTGATTCAGAATTACTGACATTAATCAAAGAGCTTGGAATCGAAAATGAATTAGTAGCTTCCAATCCTGTCAGCAAAAACCGATATATTTATAAAGGCAGACGATACCGAAAACTTCCTTCCGGGCCTCTCTCTCTTCTTTTCAGCAACTATTTCAGCATTTCAACCCGGTATCTGATTCTAAAAGAACTATTTCTAAAACCCGGTTCTATTAACTCTTCCGAAGATGATTCGCTGGAAACCTTTTTTCTGCGACATTTCGGTAGAGAAGTTGTCAACTATGCATTGGATCCCTTTATTTCCGGTATATATGCGGGTAATCCCAAAGAACTGCTTGTCAGTGAAACATTCCCTTCACTTCTGGAAATAGAAAAAAAATACGGTTCCGTACTAAAAGGCCTGGCGAAAGCTGCCGGTGAAAGAAAGGCGTCTTACAACTTTAAAAAAGGTATGCAAACCTTAACAGATGCCCTGGCTGCCAAACTAAAGTACATAAACCTTGGAACTCGGGTAGAAAAAATTGAAAACAAAGACAACCAATACCTGGTAACCGCCAGAAAAAACGGTGAATTAAAATCCTATACTTGCCAGGAATTAGTATTCGCTTCAGATACCGCTTCGGCAGCCTCCCTACTAGAGCCACTTGCTCCTTCCGTTGCACAAAAACTGGCTGCGGTAGAATATGCCCCCATGGTGGCAGTACACAGCATTTACAAAAAACACCATATTGGAAAAGTACTTGATGGCTTCGGGGCACTGAACCCAAGAAGTGAAGACCTGTTTATTAGTGGGACCATTTGGACCAGTTCAGTATTTCCGGGAAGATGTGCCGACGATGAGGTGGTATTTACCAGCTTTGTAG
>DATCKK010000111.1:0-17045 GCA_036562325.1 Cytophagaceae bacterium
GGATAGGATAGGCGATGCGAGAATAGTCTTGCTGGGAGAAGCTTCCCATGGCACTCATGAGTTTTATACCTGGAGGACGGCAATTACCAAAAGGCTGATTTCTGAAAAAGCTTTTAACATTATTGCCGTAGAAGGTGATTGGCCCGATTGTTATCGGGTGAATCGTTTTATTAAAGGCAATAATGATGATGGTGATGAAGCCAGGCAAGTCTTGTCTAATTTTCGCCGATGGCCAACCTGGATGTGGGGTAACTGGGAAATGGTAGCACTTTCTGAATGGCTGCGTGACTATAATATGGATCTTCCCGACCAAAGAAAGATAAGTTTTTTTGGGCTGGATGTGTATGGCTTATGGGAAACAATGCATACCATATATGAATACCTTAAAGTAGAAGATCCCAAGGCGGCAGAGCTTTGTAAAAGAGCCATATCCTGTTTTGAACCTTATGAAGGGGAAGGGATCGAATATGCTAAAGCAAACAGAATAATGTCCCGGAAATGTGAAAATGAAGTTATACGCCTTCTTAAAGAAATAAAGAATAAATATGTTTTATACGACAATGATCCTGATGCCGGATTAAATGCCTGGCAAAGTGCCCATGTTATTGCTAATGCAGAAAGGTATTATAGGACACTGATGGCTCTCGACAGAGCAGACTCATGGAATCTCAGAGATTATCATATGGCAGAAACCTTAAACAAACTGTTGGAGCACTTTGGGCCGGCATCGAAAATAATTGTCTGGGAACATAATACGCACATAGGCGATGCAAGGGCAACACCCATGTATAGAGACGGAATGATTAATGTGGGACAACTGGTTAGGGAACAACATAGCTCAAAGGGAGTAGTCGCTGTTGGCTTTGGGACATATAGTGGTACGGTGTGTGCTGCCCGGGAGTGGGGAGCCCCTATGGAGATTATGAACGTCCCTCCCGCTAAACCCAATAGTGTAGAAGAAATTCTTCACAGAGAGTCTCAACAAAACAAACTACTGGTCTTTGAAGATGAAATTGTCAGGAAGCATTTTGACAGAATATTAGGACACAGAGCGATTGGTGTTGTGTATAATCCAAATAGAGAAAGGGCAAACTATGTGCCTACCATTCTTCCTTCAAGATATGATGCATTTATATATCTGGATCAGACGAAAGCTTTACATCCGCTTGATTTAATACCAGATGTACATCAGATACCTGAAACGTATCCATTTGCCTTTTAAAGAAAAAAGCCCTTGCGGACTTTCTTCTTTTTCCCTCAGTTGTTAAACTGCTTTAACTTCTTTTATTTCTAAAGCCTACGTAAACCAATGCACTTGTGATTAAGGCCAGAGAGACCGCAGTAGCTACCTTGGCGATAATGTTGCTGGTAGGAGTTTTCTTATTCGTTATGCCCGATCGGTCTGCTTTTGCAGGAGTTTTATAATAGTGTCCTTTTTGAGGAATGGCAATAGTTTCAAAGTTGTCTACAAGAATACCAAGCTCTTGTTGCATTACTGTGCCTGCCATAGGTATTCCATGGCCTGTAGCTGCAACTGTAGGATATAAATGAGACAATCTCTCTACCGATTCTTTAGCTTGTTGCCAATCAATAGTAAAGTATCTTGGTGGCCCCTGTACTTTTTTCTCCTGTGTCATTACTGCAAGAAGAGAAGATTGATTTACTGTACAAAAGGCATCGCCCGCGATCAGTACACGATCTCTTTCTCTAAATAAAGAAACATGTCCCGGTGAATGCCCTGGGGTATTTATTACTTTCCATCCGGGTAGTTCGGGTATTCCATCGGATGGAATTTCTTTGATATGCTGGCTGATGTTTATCGGCTTTATAGGAAATATCCAGGAAAATATGGATAGTGCTCCACCGCCTGCACCAGGGTCGGATGGAGGATATTTGGATTTGCCTGTTAAATAGGGCAGTTCAAGCGGATGTGCATAGACGGGAACATCCCATTCTTTTAGCAACTCCGGCAATGCACCTACATGGTCAAAATGTCCGTGAGTAAGGACTATGGCTTCCGGTTTAGTCCCCTTGCCATATAAGTCCTCAGCTGTTTTTTTTATCCGGTTGGCTGATCCCTGCAAGCCTGCATCTACCAGTACCCACTTATTAAATGGCCCCGGAGCACCTATAAAATAGACATTGGTAAATAATATTCGTAATCCTGTAATGTCAGGAGTGACTTCATATAACGATGCTGCCCTGGCCCGGATATCTTCTTCATTAAGGTTCTTCATTGTTACCTGTTTTTAGTGTTGTCCTTTATTATAACCAGTCAGATTTTCTGATTGTTCTTTTAGGATATTTGCAGGTTGCCATAATTTAGCGGGAGGTATTAAATAGAATTATCAAAAGAGAATATTATCGTATCTTTTCTAAATGAAATCCTTTGGAGTTAACCTTATCAATCAATATATCTACCGGTATATCTTTTCCCATAATAATTAATTCATGATCTTTCCCGATCATGTCCAGATACCAGTAGTCAATATTGTTCATATTGTCAAGAATATTCCTGACGGTGTTTACACAATCGATACAATCTATATCTGTTTTGAATCGTATAGTTTGTACTCTGCTCATATCCCCATAACCTTTCATGAGATTATTCTGTTCCCTTATGGTCTGCTGTTATTATTGCCTAAAATACGAACAGAAAGCAACGCTATTTGTCAAAGAAGTTGCGGATGTAGAAGTTTTTTAAGATGCGGTTTCGAAATTAACCTTAGAAGACGCTATTATTTTTGCATACAATGCATGGCTGCTACCAGTTATATCCTTTTTAAAACTTACTTTTAAAGTAGTGGTTATTGATAGGGTGTATAAGGAAATAGCTCTAAAGCATGATATTACCCAGGACAGATATTAAAAAAATAGGGATAGTTCGGGCAAATGGATTAGGAGATTTTGTTTTTGCTTTGCCTGCGATAAAAGCCTTGCGTGAAACTTTTGTACATGCAGAGATAGTTTATATCGGCAAACCCTGGCACGACGCATTTTTGTCTCATAGAAAAGAATTAGTAGACAGGGTAACAGTTATACCGGAGCCAGGTATCAAAATAGGAATAGAGCCTTATTGTAATTCCATTTATGCAAAAGAGTTTTTTATTCAACAACAGGAGGAGGCATTTGATTTGGTCTTTCAAATGCATGGCGGGGGGCAGCAATCCAATCCATTTGTGAAATTAATGAAGCCAAGGCTTTCTGTTGGACTTACAAGTCCTGATGCTATGCCTTTAGATATAAATGTCCCATATTATTTGTATCAGCATGAAGTGTTAAGATACCTGGAACTAGTTGCAGCCGTGGGGGCTTTGGCCAATAGTTATGAACCCACACTTAAACTTTATGACAGGGATGTGGAGGAATTAAAACAAGCAGGGATAATAAAGGTTCCGTATATTGTGCTGCATGCAGGAGCTTCGGAGCGAAGAAGGCGGTGGGGCGTTCAAAAGTTTAAAGAAGTAGCACGGTATTTCTTAGATCAGGGGTTTTATATTTATCTATCAGGGTCAGGGGACGAAAAAGAAATTACCGGTCAGCTTGCTGATATCTCAGAGACACACGTTAAAGATTTGGCCGGAAAACTCAGCTTAAATGGCCTGGCCGCATTGCTTTCAGGAGCAGTGATGATGGTGTCCAATGATACCGGCCCTTTACATCTTGCAAGAGCTCTGGGCACGGCTACTGTTGGTATTTATTGGGTGGGTAATCTTATTACGGCAGGCCCGGTCAAAATGGGCTTACATAAAGTTTGTATTTCCTGGCGAAATACTTGTCCGCTTTGTCAAAAGGATTTTACAAAGGAAGATGTTTCTCAACGAAAAGATTGTACACATGATACTTCTTTGGTAGATGATATCACCGTTGAGGAGTTGTTGGAAAATGTACAATTGTTATTGAATTCTGTACTTCTCAGACAAAAGCAGCTATAATTGTTAATTATTGTCTTTTTAACTTTTGAAAAAAATGCTACTTTAGATTATACGGAAGTTTGAGCTGAGGTTAGCATGATCGCAATTTATTACAAATCAGGAACAAATATTCTCAAGTCGGTAGATAAGGAGGACTTAGGAACTATACCAACCTCTGATATAGTTTGGATTGATCTTAATTTTCCACGACAGGATGAACAGCAATTGGTAGAGGAGATAATGCATGTAAACCTGCATAACCGGCAGCAGGCCGAGGAGATTGAAATAAGCTCCAAATACATTGAACTCGAAAATGCCATTATTATAAACTCCAGTTTTTTGGTAGAGTCCGATGCATATCTTAAAAATGAAACCGTAACTTTTATTCTGAAAGATAATTGGCTTATCACATACAGGAATGCGGATTTGAAAGCATTCAAAGACACAGTGAAAAAGTTTAAAGCCAATATGCAGTCTTATTACAATGGCTTTCATTTCCTGGTATCTTTATTTGAACATAAAATAGACCTTAATGCCGATTTGCTCGAAGATTTGTCCAAAGAGATTACCAGTATCAGTAAAACGATTAGCCTGGGAGACAACCTTGATGAAAGCCTTCTTTTAAAGATCAATAACTATCAGGAAAGAACCATGGTGTTGCGTGAAAACATCATAGACAAACAAAGGATTGTTTCTGCCATGCTTAGAAGTGAAGCATACCCTACAGAGGTATACAATAAATTAAGAATACTTATTAAAGATATTTCATCCATTTTAGATCATTCGTCTTTTAACTTTGAGCGGTTGGAATACATTCAAAATACCTTTTTGGGGCTTGTGGACCTTCAGCAAAACAAGATCATAAAAATATTTACTGTTGTTTCCGTAATATTTTTACCTCCTACTTTAATTGCCAGTGTCTATGGTATGAACTTCCATAAGATGCCTGAGCTGGACTGGGAAATGGGGTATCCTTTCGCTATTTTTTTGATGGTACTGTCTTCGGTTACTACGTTATTGGTATTCCGGAGAAAAAGATGGCTATAAGGCTGAATTTTCTTTCATGCTAATGAGTCCGGCTTTTCACCTCGACTATACTCCGCCTGGCCGGTTGAGCCGTAGAAAAATTAAAATTTGTTTTTATTTAAGCCTGCTAATAATCAGGCAGATAAGAGCGGGCTGCCCTTGTTATGTTGGAATTGGAACGGGAATTTCCAAAATTTGTATTACTAGGAATAATCGGGTCAAAAAAATGGAAATTGATAATAAGGAAGAGAAACTGGTAAGAAGGTTGAAGAAGTCAGTATGGAAGGCAGTGGAAGACTTCGGGATGATAGAATCCGGAGACAAAATTATGGTTTGTCTCTCCGGCGGGAAAGACAGTTATACCATGCTGGATATGTTCCTGCATATACAGAAAAACTCCAAATATGATTTTGAGATTATAGCTGTAAACCTTGACCAGAAACAACCGGATTTCCCTGAACACATATTGCCGGAATATCTGACCAAACTCGATGTTCCATTTAAAATTGTTGAAAGAGATACCTATAGCATCGTAAAAAGTAAAATTCCTGAAGGTAAGACGATGTGTAGCCTTTGTTCCCGATTAAGGAGAGGTACATTGTATACCACTGCTAAAGAGTTAGGTGCAACAAAAATCGCCCTCGGCCACCATCGGGAAGATATATTAGAAACATTTTTTCTCAATTTGTTTTTTAGCGGAAAGTTGGAAGCAATGCCGGCCAAATATAAAACAGACAATAGAGAGCATATAGTAATACGCCCATTAGCGTATTGCAGGGAAAGCGATATTCAGGAGTACGCCCTGCTCAAAGCTTTTCCAATTATCCCTTGCAATTTGTGTGGCTCTCAGCAAAACCTTCAGCGAAACATAATCAAGCAATTATTAAAAGACTGGGAAAAGCAATATCCTGACCGGTCTGAAATAATGATGAATGCACTTTCCAATGTTTCACCTTCCCATTTGTTTGATCAGAAAATATTTGATTTTGCTAATCTTCGTTCATTGATTGGTAGTGAAGTAAATGTAAACTCATACGATGACTCCAATGAGTTACTATAAAAGCGATTGTCCTTACAATTATTCTGATTTCATTTACGGCATTAATTCAGTTTGGCAGTTCTACAAACAATGCCGCAGGCTCGTTGGTTAATACCAAATGAAGTCCGATAAGTTTCCCATAATTGTTGTATCTCTTTACCTGTTGCTATATACTATTAGCCCTTACTTAAATATACCGGTAAAGATTATATACCTGATGTTTGCTCTTTCTCCACTGTTATTGATTTGGATGGTCTATTCCATATTAAAATTTGGTAAGTATAATGGAAGAGCGCTAAGAGAGGGAGAAGAGTGGGGATATTCCGATTTACCGGAAGACTATTTTAATAAGTGATCTATAAGCAAAGACAGCATTCACAATGAATGCTATGGTTTATTCTTACAGATTAAAAACGCTCTTGTGGTGTAATTAACAAGAGCGTTTTTTAATGATAAAGGTAAAACGGTGTACCCTATTTATGCTTTGGAGTGTGTTTATTCAAAAAGGATTGTGAAGTTTTATTCCAATTATCGATTATTTTATTTCTGGAATCATTTAAAGCGATGTTAGTACTATTAAACTCTTCTACAGCTTTATTTAATTCGTTAACGGCTTTGTTATATTCATCTACATCTGCCTGGGTTCTTTCCGATTCTTTTTTAGTATCAAAGGCTTTTTTGATTTTATTAAAATTCTCTTCTTTCAGATAGTAGTTGGTCATAATGTTGATCTTGTCTTTGCATGCAGCTTTATGAAATTCCAATAACTGTTTGCATGCAGCAATCAAAGAGTTGTCTCCATTGTAAGCAGATTGTTTTGCCAGTTTATCCAGCCCTTCCTGAGCAAAAGATGCCAGGGTATTTTTGTTTTGCTCTATACTGTTGATGTTTTTATTATTAATGGCTTCCAGTAAATAGGCTTCCTGTTTATAGCTTTTGAAAAAAATCAGATAAATGGTTCTATGGTATTTATTTACCTTAGATGCTATTTCAAGTTTTTTCGAAAGTTCATCGTCATTTGTAATCAGATTTACATTATGAGCTTCTGCAAATTTTTTTTCGGTTTCTTTTAATCGCTGGTGCGCCTCTTCCAGTTTTTCCCCAGCGGCATCCTGAGCAAGGTAATAAGCTTCCATGGCATCATAAGACTGCTCGGCAATTTCTTCAAGGTCTATGATCTTGCCATAATCGTCCGTTAAAATATGATAGGTAATTTTAAGGAAAGTTACCGTAGAGTCACGCAAGGATTTATCACCTTCGAAAGCAGGCATAGATGATACTTTTTGGGTAACCTCTTTTACTGATTTTAATAAAGCCTGCCTTTTATTATCTACCTTTCTGGCGCTTTTGCCATGAGCGACAGCACTTGTATAGCTCATGTAATTTTCCATTATACCTCTGTATTCATGGCTTATAAAGTTCATATAGCCTCCTGCCTGCTTCAGATCCTGTGCATGAACGTATTGACAAATGATAAGCTGAAAAGCACCCAATAAAACAACGCCAAAAAGTTTAGTAAGTGTATTCATATCAAATAAGTTAATTGGTTAAATTTATAAGCTCATTGATGATTTGGAATGTTTCTCCAATGTATATATCATTCTGAATATTCTGTTTTAAAGCATCATTGACCTCTTTGGTATAAGTATCCATTTTTAATAATTCTTTTTCAAGAAGTGTGTTCTCCACCTGATATAGGGAATTGTTAGAATCTATATACAATATTTTGCTCAGTAAGTTTTGCCACTTATCTTCTTTTTGCATTTTAACTCTTAAATCCTTTAGATTTAATGGATAAGTGTTGGTTGTGGCTTTTTCCTTTAGTTTTAAATTTATTACTTGCTGAATGGCAGTAAATTCCTCCTGGTTGTTAATCCTGGTTTTGCTATTAACGGAAATAGGGTCAACAGGGAGTTTGGCCAACGGAGTATAATATATTTTTTTAACTACACTATCGTAAGGCAAGGCTGTAGGATAGATAGATTCCCTATAATCAATTGTTTCATAAATATCGGGAAGATAAACATCTGGTGTCACTCCTTTGATCTGGGCGCTCTTTCCGGTTATGCGATAGAGCTTATGGATAGTGACTGTAAGGTAGCCATACCGTGAGTTTGAAGCGCTGAAGTTTGGGCTGTTAATGTTTACAGTAGTATCTACAGGTAAAATTATCTGTCCGGTGGCCTTGCCATAGGTAGGGCTTCCTACAATAAGAGCACGATTATAGTCCTGGAGAGTAGAGGCAAGAACTTCGGAAGCGGAAGCACTTTGGCCATTGACCATAACTACTAATGGCCCGTCGTAAATAGTGCCTCTGTTAGGGTCTTTCATGGCATAAGGTTTTTTGTCTTTGCTCTGTAGCATGAATAGTGGACCCTCATTGATAAATATGCCCGCAAGGTTCAATCCTTCCTGTAAGGACCCGCCGCCATTGTATCGTATATCCAGAATCAATCCTTCTATACCTTCCTGTTTTAACTTTACTATCTCTTTGGCTACATCATTAGAGCATCCAAGTCCACTGGCATTTTCCCATTCTGTGTAGAAACCGGGCAATGAGATATATCCTATTTTCTTACTTCCTTTTAGTATAAAGCTTCTGACAATGTTTTCATCTGCCTGGATTTTCTCTTTTATCAAAGTAACCGTCTTTACCGTTCCATCTGTTTTCTTAACAGTGAATTCCATTTTGCCGATTATAGATTCCGACAATATTCGCTGCACCTCTGCTAATTCGGCACCCGTTAACTCTATAGCTTCTTTGCCTTCCCATTTTAGTTGAAGTAAAAGATCTCCTTTATGTAGTTCATTGCTTTTCCATGCAGGCCCTCCCGGATATAAGCGGACAATTTTTATATCGCCCTCCTCTGTTTCTTCTACTTCCATTCCAAAGGAGTAAGCTTCCGGGGAAAGCTGGGATTTAAAGTTTTCCATGTCTGCTTTTGAGAAATAATTGCTATGAGGGTCATAGCAATGAAGCAGCGCGTTGAAGTAAATGGAAGCAACATAGTTTTCAAATCCATTCGGATGTTCCAGCAGTTTTTTGATTTTGCGTTTTTCTATCGACCGTATTTTTTCTCTTATTTCAGGTTCTTTCTTTAATAGTTCTGCATCGCTTATACTGCTATCTCCGGCACTTACTAATTTTAATAATATTTTATATCTCAACCATTTGTTCCACTTGCTCTTATGGCTGGCTTCATCACTGGCAAACTTAAACGAATCGGTTTTGCTTAAAGTCAAAACATCGGTAGAGGAATAGTTCAATGGCTTGGCCAGTAATTCGTCAATTACTTTGTCAGTAGCTATTAGCCGTTGTTTGAATAAAATGGTTGCCTGAGGTAAAAATGCCCAGAATGCACCCTTTAACTCATCGTCCAGTTGATGCTTGTATATGGAAAGTTGCTTTACTTCTTTATCAGTAAAATATAAATTTTTAGGGTCAAGATAGTTCAGGAAGTTTTTATATAACTCTTCCGATAATTGGTCATTTAATTCCCTAGGTTGATAATGTGTTTTCGATAATACCTTTGCGATCGTGTTAGCCTCATCTCTTATGGACTGGCCTTTCGAAGATAAAGCTATTGCCAGAGGGAATATGATTATTAAAACAAGTCTGATAAAATGATACATAAAAATTGAAATCCTTGTATTTGAAAACTTATTATTATCGAACCGGATTTTTGATTTTACTCTTTTGCATATTTCCTAATTATCCGAATGGTTAAAAATGAAATAAGTAAAACGGCTAATTTATAGATTATCAGTGTCGCAGGTAAAAATACGAATTTCCTTTGCATACAGTTGGTGATTTTGGGGTAAATTCGGTCCGGAAGGAGTATTTTTTAAATTAAAATGACCTATACAAATAGGGGGATGGTGGAGTGCCGCACGAAGGAAGTATTTACAAAAATATAGCCACTTTTACCCCATACTGTATTCCTCTTTTCATGATTTAATGCGGCTTACAATTTTTTAAATTGAACGTAGCTCTTATATTTACTTTAAAAAGATCCACCATGAGAACCCTGACCAAAGCCGATCAACAATTACTCACACCTCAGAAAGCACTTGATATTCTCAAAGAAGGTAATAAGCGCTTTGTCAACAATATTAAGTTGAACAGAAATCTTTTGCAGCAAGTCAATGAAACCTCGGAGGGCCAGTTTCCTTTTGCCATTATTTTAAGTTGTATTGATTCCAGAACTTCTGCTGAGCTTATTTTCGATCAGGGGCTTGGAGATATATTCAGTGTTCGTATTGCTGGCAACATAGTGAATGACGATATCATTGGAAGTATGGAGTTTGCTTGTGAAATAGCCGGGTCGAAACTGATAGTTGTGTTAGGACATAAAAATTGCGGAGCCATAAAAGGTGCCTGTCATAATGTAAAACTGGGAAAGCTGACCAGTTTATTAAATAAGATAACTCCGGCAATTGAAGAAGTACGTCAGCTTTGCGCTAGTGCTGAAAATGGAGATATTGTGGAGAAAGTAGCTACCGCCAATGTATTAATCGGTATGAAGAATATTCGTGAGCAAAGTCCTTTGCTAAACGAAATGATAGAATCAGGAAAGATTGGCCTTGTAGGAGCAAAATATGATGTGGAAACAGGGGAAGTACGATTTTACGAAAATATGGAAACTGAATACGAGGCCTTATGTAGCGGAGTAAATATGAAAAAATAATTGATTTTTTTGAATAACATTTCATGCATTACCGGATATTGACAATATATGCCCTTCAATAGCTTTTGGCAATTCATTACAGTTGTTGAGCTTATCCCTTTATTTTGATTTATACCGGCACATTTTTTATTTTTAAACTATTCGTCAGGAAATGATTGGTTAGAAAATATTGTTTTAAGAGAAAAAGTTGATAATATGCTGGATGAAAAAAATTACCAAAAATTAACACCGGAAGAAGAGCGAGTAATTGTATACAAAGGTACGGAAATGCCATTTACCGGTAAGTATACTAACTTTAAGGAACCCGGAACTTATATTTGTAAAAGATGCCATGCACCTTTATATCGTTCGGAAGATAAGTTTGAGTCTCATTGTGGCTGGCCAAGTTTTGATGATGAAATTCCCGGTGCAGTAGAAAGAGTGCCGGACGCTGACGGACGAAGAACAGAAATTATCTGTGCCAATTGCAAAGGCCATTTGGGCCATGTTTTCGAAGGTGAAGGATTTACTCCTAAGAATGTAAGGCATTGTGTAAACTCTATTTCCATGGAATTTATTCCTGCTAATAAATAGCAGGAATAAATTTTTACTGTGTTACTGACATAGCTTTTATCTTTTGTATTTAATACAGCGATTGCGTTGGTATATTTTTTCATTTATGTTGTAGATATAATTAAATCCAATATCAAAATTATTCTATTGGTAAATTATTGGTAGTAAGAAGGAAATCCTCTTGCTTTTTAATTTAACCATTTACTCATTGAGTATTGCCGTTCCCTCATTCTCAATTTTATCCTTTTATAAATTCCTTCAACTTACCTGCTGTTAAACATATTATCACTTAAACATTCTAACTATGTTAAAACTTAAACACAGTTTACTTTGTCTTTTACTGATGGCAAATGCTTTGTTTGCTTATTCAGAGACTATTTATGTTACCAATACCAATAGCGATGGTACAGGTTCGTTGAAGCAAGCCATTCTGGATGCTAACTCGGATGTGTCTGCTACCACCATAGTGTTTGAAATTCCCGGAAGTGGCGATCATGTTATTTTAACTTCCCCTCAGCTTCCGGCCATTACTTCTCCGGTTATTATTACTACCAGTGGCAATCAAAGTGGCAGGACGGTATTGAAAGCCCCGGTTATTACCGGCCCTGGAGCTCCAACGGGTTTGACATTTGCAACTGGTAGTGCGGGCTCTGTAGTACAGTTTGTAACTTTCAGCGATTACGTGTTCAGTATAGTTATTGAAACAGCGAATATTGGAGTATTTAATAACAGTTTTGAAAACAACCAGGGAGGTGCCGATGTTCGGCTGGTTAATGGAAGCATTGCATTGATTAAAGGGAATACATTTACAACTACTCATACCGCGTATGGTATACTTGGTAATAGCAGTGGCGGGTCAGCTATTCTTGGCAATACATTCGACGGCGCCGGTATTGCTATCCAGAATTCCGGAGGCCTTTACATAGGAGGCGCTAATTCAGGCGATCCTAATACTTTTACCAATATCAGCGGTATTGCTATTGATCTATATAATGTAAATGGGTCTTCTATTTATGGAAATACCATCAATGGTGCATCTGTGAATGGAGTTAAAGTTACCGGAGTGGATAATATCATAGCGCACAATACTATTTCACAGGTTGCCGGTTATGATATTGTTCTTGAAGGGGGGTATTATAATCATATCTATAATAACATTGTTACAGGAGATAATGGTATCTTTAATGGGGTATTATTGAAGGACGGTTACTCTCATGAAGTGTATAATAATGTAGTTGATGGAGGAGCCATCGAACTGGACAATGTATCCAGTGCTATATATGGTTTGGTTAAAGTTAATAATAATATTGTAACGAACGATCCGAATGGGTTCAGCGGACATGGAGCCATTTCATTGACTAATGTATCTACAGCTATAGTAACCGGAAATGAAATTCACCACAATGGTGGCCAGGGGATCTTTTTATTTGAGTCTTCTTATGTAGATGTCATTAATAATGAAATCTATGAAAATGGAAGAGTGAGTATCTATGTTGTGAATGGAGATAATAATAAGCTTTCTAAAAACCTGATTTACGATAACCACGCCGATGCTATGGGTGGAAGAACCGGTATATTCCTGGCGAATGCCAACAATGGTAAAGCGGCACCTGTAATAACTTCGGCAAAGAAAGTAGGAGCCAATTTCGTTATTGAAGGTACAGGTACTACCGTATATGATACAGTAGAAATATTTTTATCTGATGCCATCAGCAACTTATATGCTTTGACGCAAAATGCAAAAGCCTATGTAGCTTCTGTGGCGGCTTTCGGAAATAGTTGGACGGCTACTGTTCCTGCGGCTAATTATACCGGTGAAGTATATTTTATAGCTACTTCCACTGCCGGAAGAAATACATCAATGTTCTCTAATGTAAAAGCTGTTCAGATCAATGGGCCTACTGCTGCTACTACCAATCATTCTTCTTATTACTATACTGAAAATCTTCCCGGGGCTTCTTACTCCTGGTGGACTTCCTTGCCATATACCAGCATGCAACAATCTGGCAATAGTGTATACTTTAACTTTATGCAACCTGGTTCAGGATATGTAAGTGTTGGTTATACACATCCGACTACCGGGCAATGGGTTATGCATCAGTTACAGGTAACTGTATACGGGCCTGCAAGATATGAAATTAATGAAGCTGGATATGAAAACGAAGCTTTGGCGTATCCAAACCCATTTGTGTCAACGGCAACTATTCAACTAAATCCTTATGCACAGGAAGCTTCTGTGATTAATGTGTTTTCAATGAATGGAGAGCTGGTGGAATCAATAGAAGGTGTAATGGCAGAAGAAGTGGAAATAGGTGCAGGCTTGGAGCCAGGTGTTTATAATGTACAAATAGTAGAAGGTAAAGAAATAAAGAACATTAAGATTGTAAAGAAATAAACCAATTGTGTTAATTCTAATTGGGAGTTTAAGTAGTTGATTCATTAGTGATGGGAAGGCTTATCTGAGGAAGATGGCCTTCCCTTTTTTATTATTTAATTTTGCTTTTAACTCTTTTTGTGATAAATTTCATTATGTCCGAAGTACAAACAGCCTGTATACCTTCTCCGCTGGGTAACATTGTTATAAGAGCAAAAGCAGATCATATTATAGCCGTAAGTTTTGACGTAGATGAATATGAACCTACGGGAGAAAGTGTTGAAGTTATAGAAGCATGCAAGAAACAGTTGCAGGAATATTTTGATGGTACACGTACTACTTTTTCATTGCCATTGAGTCCTGAAGGAACCGGGTTTCAGAAAGAGGTTTGGGAGGCTGTCAGAGATATAAAATTTGGTGACACCGCTTCTTATAAAGATATTGCATTAAAGCTTGGTAAGCCCGATGCAGTAAGGGCTGTAGGAAGTGCCAATGGACAAAATAAACTTTTACTTCTGATTCCATGTCATCGGATAGTTGGCCAGGATCGTTCATTGGTGGGTTATGCAGGGCAACTGTGGCGAAAGCAGTGGTTGTTGGAACATGAAGCCAAATTTTCAGGAAAGCCTCAGCAGCTTCAGTTGTTTTAGAATTTCTTGCCGGTATTAAACATGCACAAAAGTATTAAGGGTAAAAAATAAAACCCCCGGTTTAAGCCGGGGGCTATGTATCTACATTCGCTGACTTTTTTCTTTGGATTTTGATTTGTCTTTTTCCACCTGCTTACCGGAAGGGTCGAACCACATTTCTTTGGTTACATTGCCTTTCTCGGCTTCTACCTTGTAGTGGGTTTTGCCATCTTTTTCTATTTTGGCAAAATCATCCAGTTTGTAATCTTTGTATTCCGTATCCAGCGTTTGTTGTACGGCTTGCGGAAGGTCTTTTCTCCTGATCTCTGTTTTGACCATTTTAAGCTTTCCTGAATTATCAAAATGTGCTTTTTTATCTTCGCCGTTTTCTTCAAACTCTGCTTCAATCATATCTCCTTTTTGCTTCCACTCTACATCTCGTGCCGAAGCAAACTCTTCTTCAAATGTATTTAGAACTTCAGGAGCTATATCTGACTCCTGTAGTGTCTGTTCTTGTTGTTGACCTGAGTCTTGTGCATTCACTCCGAATCCGAATAACACAAACAGTGCTCCTAAAATTATCCCTTTGATCTTCTTATCTACTAGTTTCATCTTCATAATTTTAGTTTCTTTTATTAGGTTCAACACAACAGGTTGTGAATTGTTTATGAAGGTTTGTGTAACAGTAGTTTTATATGGAAACAGATAGCGTTTGACCGGGTGAAAAAACGATAAGAAGTTACTAATGCTTCTTTGTCTGACTTAATTTAAAATTTGATGAAAGTATATATTCATGAGATAAAGCTTTTTGGCCTTTGAGGAAATTGTGAAAGAAATACACGAATCTTAAAAAAAGTTAACCCCACAGGACGTCTTCCTGTAGGGCTAGAAAGTAAAATATCCCGAAGTAGTGTATTCTAACGGATGCATCTGTTTCGTGTTGCCAAAATGTAGTAAAAACTATAAAAAAAATTAATAGTAACCCTTGAGTGATTTGACTGGTGTTTACTAATTGATTAATTTTCACCCATATAGTTGCAGTGATAATAAGGTAGTAGAAATTTGTTCAGGATACCGAAAAATTTTCTCCGCTTATTTTTCAGAAATTTCAAGATTAAACTGTTATAGTATTTCATTCCAAATATTCTAAGGTATAATGTTTGTTAGGAGATTTGCACCTGTGGAATAATATTTCATCGTTTAGAATAACTACAAAATCAGGCTTGTATTAAAATAGTATAAAATGAAATTATTTAAAAAGTCCGCTGTCATGGCCATACTGCTTGTTGCCTGTTGGGGGATGTCGGTAAGCGGCCAAAGTGTAGAAAAAGCAGACTCTTCCTTCTTCCGGTCAAAAACAGTTATAGTAAAACTTAAACCAGAAAATCCTGTCCTCAAAACTCAACCTTCCATTGATCATAAAGATTTCCGTATGGTGCTTACAAGCATAGAGGCAGAAACCATAGAGCCATTATTTAAAGAATTTACGGTGGCTTCTTTAAGAAAGAAAGGCTTGCCGGAGCATTCGCTCTCCAGAGTATACCTGGTCAGGTACAGCAGTGATGAAAGTGTTATCGATGCCTGTAAACGCTTTAGTAAGTCAGAGATAGTGGAGTATGCAGAGCCTTATTATTATTTTTCAGTGAGCTATGTACCCAACGATCCTTTTATCGGGAAGGGATTAGCAATCGATACGCTCCAATATTATCTTGATAGAGTTAAAGCTTTTGATGCATGGGATATAACTAAAGGCGATCCGGATATAGTAATTGGAATTGTTGATGATGGCAATCAACTTCATGAAGACCTGACCGGTAATTTGAAATACAATGACAAGGATCCCATTGATGGTATTGATAATGATAATGACGGATATATAGATAACTATAATGGTTGGGATGTTGCAGATAAAGATGCGGACCCTTTCGGTAATTCTCATGGCGTTGCAGTGACGGGTACCTGTTGTTCCAAACCGGATAATACAAAGGGTATAGCAGGAACAGGTTTTAACACCAGTTATCTTCCCATAAAGGCGGCGGCTGACATGATCAATGGTATGCCTAATTATTCCAATCTTATTACCAATGGTTATGAAGGCTTGTTGTATGCGGCAGAACATGGATGCCAGGTTATTAATCTTTCCTGGGGAAGTACGGGAAGGTCGCAACTATTGGAAGAACTGGTTAACTATGTAGTGTTGGTAAAAGACGTAGTAGTGGTGGCTGCTGCTGGTAATGAAGGCAATGAGGAGTCTTTTTATCCGGCAGCTTATGAAAATGTTTTGGCTGTGGCAGCTTGCAGTACCTTCTTTTCAACGGAATACAATGACTGGGTAGAGACCAGGGCCGGTTTTTCCAGTTATGGTTCTTTTGTGGATATATGCGCTCCCGGCTGGTTAATTTGTACAACCGGAGGCCAAAGCAACTATTATTATACCAATGGTACATCGTTTTCTTCTCCAATAGTTGCCGGTGCTGCAGCGTTGGTAAGGGCAAAGTTCCCCGAACTTTCTGCATTGCAGGTGATGGAACGTTTGAGAGTTACGGCAGATGTGATAGATACGTTTTCATTTAATAAACAATATCAGGGTAAGTTGGGAAGAGGCAGGTTGAATATGTACAAAGCTTTACTTAATGCAGCTTTGCCTTCTGTGCGTTTGAAAAACGAAGTCGTTCAGCCCATAGGGGAGAGGGACTTTAGCTCAGGAGGTAAAGGAGCGGTTAGAGGAGATCTTGTAAACTATCTGGACAATACACAAAACTTGTATGTAAAACTTAGTACTGATTTTGACGGCCTGGTTATTGACAATCCGGTATATTATGC
>DATCKK010000113.1:0-3016 GCA_036562325.1 Cytophagaceae bacterium
GTATTAGCAAGAGTAAAAATTTAGTAACTGAGAATTAACCATAAAATCAGAGTAGAAAGTGAACTATAATTTATCCCACTTAAAACAACTGGAGGCAGAAGCAATATTCGTCATGAGAGAAGTAGCTGCCCAGTTTGAGAAACCTGTCTTATTATTTTCAGGTGGAAAAGACTCCATCGTAATGGTAAGGTTGGCACAAAAAGCTTTCTTTCCTGCAAAGCTACCGTTTCCTTTAATGCATATCGACACCGGCCACAACTTTGAGGAAGCAATTGAATTCCGTGATATGCTTGTTGAAAAAGTGGGTGCACGCCTTATTGTCAGAACTGTTCAGGAGTCTATCGACAAAGGAAGAGTAGTTGAAGAAAAAGGACCAAACCCCAGCCGAAACGGATTACAGACTGTAACCCTTTTAGATGCTATTGAAGAATTTAAATTTGACGCTGCGTTTGGTGGAGCAAGAAGAGATGAAGAAAAAGCCCGGGCCAAAGAAAGATTCTTCTCACACAGAGACGAGTTCGGCCAGTGGGATCCAAAAAATCAACGTCCTGAGTTATGGAACTTGTTCAACGGAAAAAAACAACTGGGAGAACACTTCAGGGTATTCCCTCTAAGTAACTGGACAGAAATGGACGTTTGGCAATATATTGCTATGGAAAACCTTGAAATTCCATCCATTTACTTTTCTCATAAAAGAACCGTTGTAAACCGCAATGGAACATTACTGGCCAAATCTGATTATATCACACTGTTAAACGGAGAGAAATACGAAGAGAAACAAATCCGTTTCAGAACTGTGGGCGACATGACTTGTACCGGTGCCGTAGAATCTACTGCTTCAACTATTGAAGAAATCATTCAGGAAGTTGCCTCTGCAAGACAAACCGAAAGAGGTACTAGAGCAGACGACAAACGTTCTGAAGCAGCCATGGAAGATCGTAAGAAACAAGGCTATTTTTAAAAATTATGAATTGTGAATTTTGAATTATGAAGGAAGCATGTATTTCTGTATAATTTAAAATTCAGAGTTTAATAATTAGAGTTTAGAAATTTTAGAAATAAGAATTTAATTTAAATGATCACTAAAGCTGAAAATACTTACCTTGACATGGACTTGTTAAGGTTCACTACTGCCGGAAGTGTAGATGACGGTAAAAGTACATTGATAGGAAGACTTCTTTATGATTCAAAATCAATTTTTGAAGATCAGCTTGAAGCTATAGAAAGAAGTAGTGAGCAAAGAGGAGATGGTTACGTTAACCTTGCATTACTGACAGACGGTTTGAGAGCTGAAAGAGAACAAGGTATCACCATCGATGTTGCCTACAGATATTTTGCTACTCCTAAAAGAAAGTTCATCATTGCCGATACACCAGGCCATATTCAATATACAAGAAACATGGTTACCGGTGCTTCTACCGCTAACCTGGCTATCATTCTTGTAGACGCTCGTCATGGGGTAGTTGAGCAAACTTGCCGACATGCCTTCATTGCCTCCCTGTTGCAGATAAAACATATTATCGTGGCCGTAAATAAGATGGACCTGGTAAACTATGATGCGGAAGTATTTGAGAAGATCAAACAAGACTTCACAGACTTCTCCTCTAAATTATCCGTTCCTGATATCCGGTTCATTCCTATTTCTGCGCTTCATGGAGACAACGTAGTAGACCCATCCAATAATATGCCTTGGTATAAAGGGGGAACCTTATTATACACTCTCGAAACTGTTAACATTGGCTCTGACCTTAACCACGTTGATTCCAGATTCCCTGTTCAATGGGTAATCCGTCCGCTTAGCGATCAATATCATGACTTCAGAGGCTATGCAGGAAGAGTAGAAGGAGGAGTATTTAAAGCAGGTGATGAAGTTATGGCTCTGCCTTCCGGTTTCACTACCAAAATTAAATCCATAGAAACAATGGATGGGCCGGTAGAAGAGGCTTTCCCGCCTATGTCCGTTACTATGACATTAGAAGACGATATAGACATAAGCCGTGGAGACATGATTGTAAAGCCGAACAATCAACCACAGGTTGGCCAGGATATAGAACTAATGATCTGCTGGTTAAACGATAAAAAGTTAGCCGTTGGAGGGAAATATACTATACGACATACTACCAAGGAAGCTCGTTGTATTGTAAAAGATGTACGATACAAAGTAAACATTAATACTTTACACAGAATCGAAGACGATAGAACAATCGGGCTGAATGATATCGGAAGAATTGTAATCAGAACGACAAGTCCCTTGTTTTATGATAGCTACAAAAAAAATAGGGCTACAGGAAGTCTCATTCTGATTGATGAGTTTACCAACGAGACGGTTGGAGCCGGGATGATCATCTAAGTTAGTTATTAATTTATAGTTAAAGGGTTGTCATTTCTATGACAACCCTTTTTTATTTTTTCCATTAAAAAATCTTTCTCTCTCCTACACATACCTTTAGCCCAAGGTCCGAACTTTTCCATTTATACCACTTGTTACCATGCCACAATAAATCAGTGACTACAACATTCTATTTATAAAGTTTCCAAACGTTATGTTTACTAAGCACGTCAAAGGATGGGCAGGTAAAATTATTTACCTGATTATATCTATGGTATTAATATTCTCGTCTTGCAAAAAAGAAGAGGAGACTGTTCCATCTATGCCAGGCACTGAACCTGTTACAGAACAACCTCAGAAACCATCTAATCCACCTGTTACTAACCCTCCGGATTCCGGCAGCAATAAACCCGGCACTGACGAATGCATGGTGACTACAGCCGCCGACCACAATGCAACAATACCAGATCAATATATAATAACTTTTAAAGGTGACATAACTCCGGAGATTGGTATAAAAAGTAATCCCATAGATAAACTGTTAGCCAAGCACGGCATTTCTGCATCCAAAGTATTAAAACAATTCGAAGGCATAAAAACCAAAGGTATTGTAGCCAAACTTACACCTGAAGATCTCAATAAGTTAAAAACAGATAGCAAGATACAACACATTGAACAGGACCGTAT
>DATCKK010000116.1:0-2780 GCA_036562325.1 Cytophagaceae bacterium
ATACGGTATTGGATAGATTTAAAGGCGAATTCAAAGGATTCGACCAGTATAATTTCTCCGGCCTGAAGGGACAAACAAAAGTGGGAAAAGAAGGATTGCACTTTTATTCCAACAAAGTAACGCTGGTATTTTCTAGTCCGAGTGAGGAATTTACTACGTTGTTTGTTCGAAACCTGTTTAAATTACAGCAGGTTGAAATAGGTAAGTTATTGCTTATTCCACTGAATGTGGAAAGAGAGCAAATGCCAGTACTTACCAATGAAGTTAAATATATCTGTATCTCTCCTCTGGTTATTATTAATCCGGCGGAAAGAAATGCTGATCCTAAAAAGTTCATCAGTCCTGTTCTGGATGCGTTCTCTGATATGCTCTATGAAAGTACTATGAACAGAATGGAAAAATCAGGCAGATATACTGTAGAGGAGATTTCTTCCTTCTACAAATTTCAGGTAGTGCCGGACAGAGATTATCTTACCAAGATTAAGGAAGAAGAGAAGAAATTTGCAAGGATTTTCCCTGCATTTGATTCCGGGAACAAGTATGAAGTAAGAGGATATACATTTCCTTTTACACTTTATGCAGATCCAAAGGTGCAGCAATTTGTATTCGATTGCGGACTTGGAGTATTTTGTCATAAAGGATTTGGAATGCTTGATCTTGCAAACTCAGACCCTAATCAACGTACGACTCCTTTTAATTTTCAGGAGGATTAATTTTACTAACGCCCATCAGGGAAACGGAATGCTTTGTATCCAATAACCTGGTCATAAAATACACCTACTGGCCTATAGTAAGTGATGATCTCGTATTGGTTTTCCGTAAGATTATGTGAGCCTTCTATATAAGTCTCATCAGGGATCGATTTGCCTGATTCAACATACGCATATTGGAAGTTGTAATACCCTTGTTTTAGTAGCACAGTACATATATACTTTTTAACTTCCGTATTGTAAATCATTTCAAATTCCGGACTTGCCTGCCAGTCACTTAATGCACCGAAAACATATATTTTTCCGTTAGTAACAGGCGGATGATCCAGTAAAAAGGTTACGTATACATAATCCGGCTCTATTTCCGATTCTTTGGTTTCATACAATTCCGGATAGTATTTGCCATTAATATCCCTATATAAACCATAAGCTTCTGTTTTACGGCTTTTATCTGTTAATAATATTGCTTCGGCGTTATCTTCAATAATGATTTTACCTACGTTCTGCCCATTGAATTTGACACTTCTCAAATCGAAAAATCGAAACTCATTTCCCCCTCTAAATATGTTTTCTCCATTAAAGTAGTGGTAATCCAGTGTCTTTACTTCTTCCTTTACATATTGGGGAGCTAAAAATTTCATATTGTCCCACCTTTGATTTTGACGGACTACCGTTTTTACTGTTTGAAATGGGTTTACAAGATTTAAATCAGGGTAGAGGATGGTAAAGTCTACCTGCTGATTGGCCATACGGTCAATGGCGGCGTAACTAATCTTGGCATTGATATGTACTAAATCTTCATATACAATGAATCGCCTTGTTAACAGAAGGTCATCTTCATCATAATTTCTGTATATTTTGATAATGTAGTTGCCGCTTACTTTAACTTTAGGAATGATGACTTTATAATGGGTATAAGGGATACGTGTACCTAAAGAAATGTTTCTGTCCGTAATATTAAATTCATTATAATCTTCCAGGTATTGGATCGGATTAAGTACTGAAGTTGACCAGTCGGCATTGCAATGAATGATCTTCATGTAGAGGTTTTCAATGTTGTTTCCGATCTGATCGAAATGTAGCTGAAGACGATGGGGCTGGGACAACGGAATTACTGCAGGTTTTAATATATCATAAGGATCACCGGTATAAGGGTAGAGCAGGACGGATTTTATATTGTTTTCATAGATCCTGTCTTCAGGAACAAATTCTTTATCTGTCTGATATACCTCTTTGGCCGGTTTGTTTTTCTTGTTTTTTTGAGCAAAAGTTGGCTGACTATATATCATCAGCGCGATTATGATCAGTAAAAAAAGTTGTCTCATTAAATTTTATTTTCAAGCTTTTCAATTTCTTCTGCCAGCAAATCCCAGGCCGTTTGCTCTTGTTGTAGTTCTTTTAGCAACTCTTCATAACGGGCATTGTGCTCTGCAAGTAACTCTACATTAGAATAAACGGACGGTTTGGATAAATCTTCTTCTAAGGCCAACTTTTTTTTCTCCAATTCACTGATTTTCTGTTCTACTTTTTCCAATTTGCTATTGGCTTGCTTAAGTTGCCTCTCTGCTTCTTTTATGTCGTTTATTGTACTGTTGGAGAGGGGGGATTCTTTCTCCTTTTTCTTTACCGGTGCGGCAACTGAATTATTTTTTTCTTCTTTGATCTTTTGTTCCATCCAGAACTTATATTCCTCATAAGTTCCCGGATATTCCTTTAACTCATGATTTTCTATATACCAGATTTTTGTTGCTACCTGAGAAATAAAGTGCCTGTCGTGAGAGATGACAACATAAGTCCCCTGATATTGTTGTAATGCCTGTATAAGTATGTTAACCGATTGTATATCCAGGTGGTTAGTCGGCTCATCCAGCAACAGAAAGTTGGCCTGAGAGATCAGTGTTTTGGCCAAAGCTACTCTTGATTTTTCACCTCCGGAAAGAACCTTTATCTTTTTGAATACATCATCGTTGGAGAATAAAAAGCAGCCCAGGATATTTCTTAATTCAGTTTCTGTCTTCTCTGATCCCATTTGTTTCAATTCATCCAGGATGGTATTGTCCAGTGTAAGGG
>DATCKK010000121.1:0-2017 GCA_036562325.1 Cytophagaceae bacterium
AGGGATTTTCGGTAACCGGCCAGGAAGAGATAGCACCGGATAGCCGAATCAGTAACTTTTTGACGAGTATACATAGTAAATTTCTTTCAGCTGCCTGACTTGTTAATAAGTGGATAAATATTTACTTTTTGGGCAGAAACATGTTAAACAATTAACCGTTATTTGATGAGCCTGGTAAACGGTAATATAAAAGTACTTCGTAAAAAATTAGGGTTAACTCAGGAGCAGTTTGCTGAAAAAATAGGTATAAAAAGATCATTGCTAGGAGCTTATGAAGAAGGTAGGGCAGAGCCTGGCCTTAACACCCTGGTAACAATGGGAAAACTGTTCGGAGTATCTGTAGATGACCTTGCGACTCTGGATTTTACACAGGGAGTGGAAGTGCCTGCTTTTCAGAAAGATGTTGAAGCGAGAAGATTAAGGGTACTTTCCATAACGGTTGATAAAGAGGACAATGAGCAAATTCAACTGGTGCCGCAAAAAGCAGCGGCCGGGTATCTGAACGGATATTCAGACCCTGAATTTGTAAAAGAACTTCCGTCCTTTCACATGCCTATGTTTAAAAATGGTACTTACCGGGCATTTGAAATAAAGGGAGATTCCATGTTGCCAATTCACTCAGGTTCTGTAATTATTGGCCAATATGTCGAAAACTGGCTGGACATTAAGGATGATAAAACCTATGTTTTAATTACTCACAGAGAAGGAATTGTCTACAAAAGAGTTTTTAATGAAGTAAAATCGAGGGGAGTTTTAAGGCTTGTTTCTGATAATCAGGTGTATAGCCCTTATGATGTTTCTGTGGATGACATAGCAGAGGTTTGGGAAGCCAAAGCATTTATCAGTACAGAGTTTCCGAGACCTGAAATGTCTATAGAAAAACTGACAGGAATGGTACTTGAGCTTCAGCAAGAATTACTAAGATTGAAGAAAGAATAAATTGTATTGATAATCAGTTGTTTGTATTGTGGGTGGAAGTGCCAGATTGTCTGTAAATAAAAATCTTAGAAATACCTTAGATAATCTTACGTTTCCCTTTTAATATTTGTGATCCTTTTGTTAAATTAGATATTTCCTGAATTTCAATGCCATGAGATCCTCAGGAATCTGCCTGTCCCTGTCCTCCTCCTTCAGGGCAGGCAGTTTTTCTTTAAAGTAGCCTTTTTTGCCATTCAGTAATATAATGCACAGCCAATATTTATTAGCTGATAACTAATTCCAATATATTAATATCTTATTGGGATAAGTCAGTGGTAGCAATTAATAGGAAAGCTATTAGTTGCCGGGTTTATAAAATTTTCTGGCAGCTCATGTGATGAACATGATTAAAATTGAACCAGTCCAGGCGAGTCCCATATCTTTTTGTGCATCCCAGACATCGCCTTGCGTACCCAGGTAAGCGATTCCTTGTTCGGGAAAAAAGACATCCGCTACAGCCCATTCTATAAGTTCATAAGCACCACTGAAAGAAAGGGTAATTTCTGCCGGAAGTATCCAACAGTATTTGGAAGGAAACTTAAACACATTCAAAAATAAATCCCTCATCGGGTAAGCGAGCATAAACCCAAAACTAAAATGCACAATTCGGTCATAATGATTTCTGGAAGTGTTAAACGTTTCCTGTAGCCAATACCCAAAAGGATTTTCAGCATAGGTATATTTAGCACCGTAAACGTGCAGGAGAAGATAGATAAAAATGAACGTATAACTTAAGTCTGACAGAGGATATCGTTTATAAGTGAATATGAGAATGGATCCAAAAGTAATAGTTAATGTGTTTTCAAGAAGCCAGTTATTAATATCCGGAAGTTGTTACCAATGTACTCAACCAATAGATGGAAAAAATAATCAGGTAGATAATTGCTACTTTGTTTTTTACCGGTGTAGATGGAAAAATTGAAGCTGTGGTGAATGTTGCCATTTATTATTTATTTAAAAGTTTCTCAAATTCAGATTCCAATATTTTAATATGATCCTTTTTAGAGGAATGACTTTTTATTGCATTATTAAACCTGTA
>DATCKK010000122.1:0-4932 GCA_036562325.1 Cytophagaceae bacterium
GCAGTAATAGTTGCCGTTCCAACTCCCACTCCTGTAACAAGTCCTGAACTACTTACTGTAGCTATACTTTCATCTGAAGATAACCAGAAGACTTTAGTATTGGTAGCATTGGATGGACTTACCGTTGCGGTCAGTTGCGTAGTTTCATTTATTAAAATAATAGCTGTTGAAGGGCTAACAGTTACGCTGGTAACAGCAATCGGGTTAACAGTAACAGTAGCCGTCGAAGTATAATTTCCATCTTCAGTAGTGGCAGTAATAGTTGCCATTCCAACTCCCACTCCTGTAACAAGACCTGAACTACTTACTGTAGCTATACTTTCATCTGAAGATAACCAGAAGACTTTAGTATTAGCAGCATTGGATGGACTTACCGTTGCGGTCAGTTGCGTAGTTTCATTTATTAAAATAATAGCTGTTGAAGGGCTAACAGTTACGCTGGTAACAGCAATCGGGTTAACAGTAACAGTAGCTGTCGAAGTATAATTTCCATCTTCAGTAGTGACAGTAATAGTTGCCATTCCAACTCCCACTCCTGTAACGAGGCCAGAGCTACTCACAGATACTATAGAGTTATCCGATGTAGACCATGTAACATTCTTATTTGTGGCATTAACAGGAAAAACATTAGCACTGAGCTGCAGTGTTGAATCAATTGGGAGAGTAGCTGTTGAATGCGATACAGAAACAGATGATACAGGTACAATACAAGAAATATTAATTGCAAACCCAGACCTTACGAAAGAATTATCTGAAGTAAATCTGATTGTCAGGGCTCCTGAAGTATTGGCATCAGATGCCTGAAGGGGGGGAGGCAGTATAGTTCCATCATATATCCCTATAAGACTGTCAGAAGTGGATGTACCATCATATACATAAAGAAAATCAAAGCCTTCTTCCGTATTAAAGCTTTCGAATTCAGCTTTAATCTTTCCTCCTTCGGTACCAGGTATAAGCGTTAAAGAACCGTCCTGATTGTTCAAATAATTATCGAGCGATCCACCAGAGTCATAAACTGTAGTACTACAGGTAGTAATAGATAAATTTCCTTTTGGAGGTACTACCGTTTCCGGCTCAAAGCAGGAAACGGTAAATGCTACGCCGCTATTATTGATTGAGTAATCGGATTTTAGACGAATAGTTAATGCGCCTGAGCTATTAAAGGCTGATAAAGATGGTGGAAGTGTATTTCCAGAATATTGGCCTATTAATTTATTATCATCTACACTTGTTCCATCATAAACAAAAAGATAATCATAATCTTCCTCCAGATCAAATTGTGTAAATGTGATTCTAATATTCCTATTCTCGGTTGCCGGATAAATAGTAATGGATCCATCCTCATATTCACTATAATTCCCATCCGATCCACCAGAGTCATAAACTGTAGCACTACAAGTAGTAATAGATATATTTCCGGTTGGTGGTATTATCGTTTCCGGCTTAAAGCAAGACACTGTAAATACCACGCCACTTTTATTGACTGAGTAATCTGATTTTAACCGAATAGTTAATGCGCCTGAGCTATTAAAGGCTGATAAAGTTGGTGGAAGTGTATTTCCAGAATATTGGCCTATTAATTTATTTTCGTCTACACTAGTTCCATCATAAACAAAAAGATAATCGTAATTTGACTCCAGATCAAAGTGTGTAAATGTAATTCTAATATTCCTATTTTCTGTTGACGGGTAAATAGTAATGGATCCATCCGCATATTCACTATAATTTCCATTCGGCCCGCCAGAATCATATACTGTATTTCCACAAGTATAGATGACACTATTACCTGATACAGGTATGTAACTTTCCGTGTTTATACAGGAGATGGAGGCAGCAAACCCTGAACTTACTCCATCAGCATCTGAAGTAAATCTTAAAGTGAGGCTTCCGGAAGTATTATTATTGGATGCTATAATAGCAGGAGGTAAAACTGTTCCGGAGTATTTAGCAATTAAGGTTCCCATATTATCACCTTCATATATATATAGCGTATCGCCGGCCATAACAGAGAAAGCCGAAAAGGTTAGTTTTATTAATTTATTGGCTGCTCCCGGATATATTGTTAATATACCATCGGCATTATTTTTATATTCGGCAGTTGATCCTCCGGCATCATATAAAGTTGCTTCACAAGTTGTAAGTGCTGAACTTCCTATATTAGGTATTTTGTATTCAGGATCTACACAGGATGACAAAATAGTAAATCCGCCGGCCGTAACACTGGCATCTGATACAAACTTTAAAAACAATTGTCCGGAAGTATTACTTGCAACTATATCCGAAGGAATTGTTGTTCCGGAGTAACTACCGATCAATGGAGCATTTTCGTCAGTCCCGTCATAAACCGAAAGTATGTCTGCATTTAACTGAGTATCAAAACTTGTAAAATGTAATTTCACCATTTTTCCGGAAGTAGCAGGAGTTATTAAAAGGCTTCCATTGCTATTATTGGCATAAGCTCCGACACTTCCACCTGCATCCAGGATTGTTCTGTTACAACTAGTTAAAGTTATACTACCGGTGGTAGGAATCAGGGTTTCTGGCAAAGGATCGACACAAGAAGTGCTGAATTTAAACCCCGCTGCTTCCCCCGAACCATTAGATACAAATCTTATGGTAAGTGCACCACTTGCATTGGCGGTAGTAGCCGTAACAGATGGGGGTAAAGTGGAACCGGTAAAGGTACCTAATAATGTCGCTGATGTGGTTGTTCCGTCAAATATGGTTAAAACATCACCTTCTGATACATTAAATTCCGAAAATTCAATTTTTACTTTTTTTTCATCTGTGGCAGGAACAATGGTTAGGCTACCATTGCTATTCGGGCTATAATCATATTTAAAGCCATTATCATACACAACAGTATTGCAGGTATTAATGGTAGCGGTACCTGTTGAGGGAACCACCGCTTCTGACGGAGCTGTAGTAGTAGCGTTAACACATCCAATGGTAGCCCTGAAGCCCTGAGCAGTGTAATTGGCATCTGAACTTAAAATGATCGACACTGAACCGTCTGAGCTCCTGGAATACAAAGGAGCTCCGGAATTAGGAAGCGAATATCCTGAATTTGCAAATAGGATGGAATTAGGGGAATCTTCAAGGCCCCCTAAATAATAAACTTGATCCATTCCATCAATATTGTATAATGCAAAATGCTTAAAATTTATTTGTATTTTTTTACCCGGTGCATTAGGAAGTATAACCAGGGTATCTTTTGAATTATTTTGATAATCACCATAGATGCCTCCATGGTCATAAATAGTAGTTCCACAAGTGGTGATTATTCTTTTTTTGTTTTGTACCATGTTGTGCGGTTGTGAAGTTGGGGCACATTCAACGCGTATTTTGAACCCTTTGTTCCCGGAGTTGGCATAAGGCCCTGTTTTGAACCTGATAGTTATTGCCCCATTAGCATTGTTGCCATAGTATTCCCGATGATCTATATAATTTGATGACCCCCAACCACCTTGTAAGGTTGTTATTAAAGGGGCACTGGTACTTGTACCATTATATATGTATAGATAATCGTTATACCAGTCTATATTGAGCTCTTCAACAAATACAGCAACTACATTACCGGATGAGGCGGGATAAATTGTGATTGACCCATCTGCACCGGGAGATAAACCACCGGAAGAGCCTCCCATATCATATACTGTTTGATTACATGTGGTAATGGTCGTATTACCGGATGTCGGAATTGTAACCTGTCCAAATAATCCAATTGAATAAAAACAGATTGGAAACAGAAAAAATAAGTTTTTCATTATTGTGAGATTAAAATTATTAAGTAAAAATGAAACGATTAAAAACCAAAGTTACAAATAATTCTTATAAACAATTCTTGCCTCAAAATTTAAATCAAACTGCTATATGAATCTGTGATTAAAACAATGTTAAATATGAATAATTAAAGAGGTTGGATATGCAGATTTGTTAAATTTAGAATAGATTTATATTGCATCGACTTTTTAAAGTAAATCCTATGAATGATACCCACACACACCTATCAAATCTTAACAAAAAGATCTGATAGGTTATTAGAACTTTCTAGTGATTTAAATTGGACAAGCAATATATGGATGGGGAGCAGTAGAAGAAGAAAAAGTTAGCTATAGAATTAAAGGTTTAATTAAAACTCCAGCATTTCATAGAAATCCCTTAAGTTCTATTTAACATAATATTTTTCCTGAGTATATTAAAGAGTAGGTTGGGAGTTGGTCGAAGTAAAAACACAACTATCTAACAAATAACGCCTTATGTGTAATTTGTTAAAGTTTTTATATAGCTTTAATGGGTGTTAATGAAGCAGATGCTTCAATTCGTTCCAATTTAAAGAACAGCCCAATAGCATGACCATGAAATTGGATAAAGGGATTCTCTTGCTCAAACTCTTTCAATTTTCGCCCATTTTTATTTAACATAATATTCTTCTCGAGAATCAAATATTTGGAAACAAGGTTAAGGGTAGGTGTAAACACAGATTCAATCTATTGATAAACAAATAATTACAATGTGAAGTTTGTAGTATTAATTCAAGTAATTAACTCTAATGACACTTCCTGAAACTAGATTTAACTTACTCAGATATTTCTGACAATTTTTGAATGGTTTAAAGTTTTATTCATCTTAAATATTCAATTTGAATAATATTTAATTTAAGATTATATACTTAAGGTATTTTTTTCCATAGCATAAAAGCTATAGATCGGTTAATGCAGTTAATCCAGATTCTCTAGGCGTAATTTTCCATTTAGTCAAAATAAAACGGTTTCATTTTGCTTTCAATTACTTAATAATATTTTTGTTATATAATTTATATTATGTTAAATAGAGAATTTTAAATATACCCGCCTACTTTCTCTATTTTGCAATTTAAAACAACTGACCTTCTTATCAACTTCCCTAAAAAAATAAAGTCCGGAATTATTC
>DATCKK010000125.1:0-5438 GCA_036562325.1 Cytophagaceae bacterium
CCTTAACTCAATACATTAAACGGTACCGATACCAGGGAAATCTTGACCTGAAATATAACCATCTTGTACTATTCCCAAATGGTGAAAAAGAATCGAGTGACCAGTTTTGGGTAACCTGGAATCATAACAGCAATAGCCGAAAAAGCTCTTCCTTTACTTCGTCAGTAAGTTTTGGTTCTACAAACTACAACCGGTATAACTCATACAGCCCCGGGGCTTACCTGAGTAACCAGTTCAACTCTACAGTATCGTATTATAAAACCTTTGCCAATACGCCTTTTTACCTTGGTATTTCCGGCCGGCATGACCAAAACGTGGTGGGAGAAACTTCCATTGTCAACCTGAACTTGCCCGAAGTGAATTTCGGCATGAACCGGATTTATCCATTTAAAAGAAAGATCGCCGGTGGTAAACGATGGTACGAACAAATCAATGTGAGCTATAACCTAAACTCCAAGTACTTTTTAACTAATAATCCAGGCTTTGGTGAAACGGATACCATTCCATTTACTCTTTCCAATATAGAGCGGCTAATGAGAGAAAAAGGACAGTTCGGAACCAGGCACTCTGTTCCTGTAACCACTTCCATTAAGCTGTTAAGGCACTTCAGTTTAAACCCAAATGTTAATTATGAAGAGATATGGTATCTGAAACAATTGCAACATACTTTAGACCCTGCTACCAATACGGTGATAACGGATACTACTTCCGGTTTTTACAGGGTTTATTCTTTTAGTGCAGGAACCAGTTTAACAACTCAGGTATATGGGACTTATCGATTAAGAAGTAAAGTAATGCCGGCAATAAGGCATACCCTTATCCCAAGCATTAGCTATAACTATCGTCCGGACTTCTCCAAAGAGCCATTTAATTACTACAACAGAATTATTGATACTTCAGGACAGGAAATTGTCCTTTCAAAATACAACGGGTTCATATACGGAACTCCGGGGTCAGGAAGGTCCAATCTATTAGGATTTAGTTTCCAAAACTCGCTGGAAGCTAAAGTAAGAGACCGAAAAGATACTACCAACGAATTAGGCATTAAAAAGATCAAGCTGATTGAAAATATCGGGTTAACCGGAAACTACAACTTCACGGCAGACTCCTTACATTTATCACAAATATCCTTAAATGCCCGTACCCGGCTGTTCAACCGATTCGATATTAACTTTAGCAGCCTCTTTGACCCTTATGCTACTCAACTAATTAACAATGTTCCCACTCGTATCAACCGGTTTGCCATAGATGAAGGGCAAGGTATAGCACGACTGATAAATTACAACTTATCTTTCAGTACGAGTTTAAACCCTAAGCAAAGGTCAAAGATATACCATAGCCCCAATGCCACGGAAGAGGAGTTAAGGTATATTAACCGCCATCCGGAACTTTATGTAGACTTTACCATTCCCTGGAATCTTAATATCAGCTACAATTTAAACTTTGCACGTATCGGCATTGACGAGAAGAATGTCACTCAAACATTGAGTTTTAATGGAGATGTTAAGCTCACTGACAAGTGGAAAGTCGGATTTAACTCAGGTTGGGATTTTGTTCAAAAAGGCATCAGCTATACCCAATTCAATATCTATCGCGACTTACACTGCTGGGAGATGAGGCTAAGCGTAATACCTTTTGGTATAAGGCAATCTTACTCATTTGACATAAATGTAAAAGCTTCTGTACTTCAGGATCTGAAATTGAACAGAAAACGCGACTGGTACGACAACTCTTTAAGATAACATCAAATTGAAGAAAATCTTCCGAAGATGCTCAAAGGGAGCTTCTTAGCAAATGAGTCAGCCAGGTACAATTCTCCTATTTCAAGATTACTCTTTTTCCCAAAGGTTGTATTGATAAGGGTTTCGACAATCAGGGCTGAAAAACCAATAGAGTATAGGTTAAGAATAAAAAAATTATTTTTTTCATCCAGTAATTGCTTACAAAGTTTAATGAGTTCATTCAACTGATCTTCAATAATCCATTTTTCCCCTTTGGGACCTCTTCCATATGCCGGAGGGTCCAGAATAATCCCCTGATATTTACTTCCTCTTTTAACTTCCCGCTGAACAAACTTCATCGCATCTTCCACTACCCAACGGATATCCGCCAGATTGCTTGCCTCCATATTTTCTCTGGCCCAGGAGATCACCTGTTTTACGGAATCGACATGGCTCACATCTGCCCCTGCTGCTTTAGCCGCCAACGAAGCTCCACCTGTATAAGCGAATAAATTCAGCACCCTGGGCGACTGTAACTTCATCTTACTCACCTTTTCATAAATGTAGTCCCAGTTACCTGCCTGCTCCGGAAATATACCAACATGCTTGAAAGATGACATCCCCAAGCGGAATTTTAACTGAAAATCTTTTCTCTTGTAATCCAGGAACCATTGCTGGCTCATTCCTTTCTTCTGAATCCATTCCCCCCTATCCTGCGTAAGTGAACTATTAGAGCCTTTTTCTTTTTTGAATACGGCATTGGACATTTTGTTCCATTCCGATTCGGGAAGTGAAGGATCCCAAACTGCCTGGGGTTCAGGACGGTCAAGTATGAAGGAGCCAAATCTTTCCAGTTTCTTGTAATTCCCGGAATCAATCAATTCGTAGTCAGGCCAGTTTGTTGGAGTAAGGAGTAACATCTATTTTAAGATTAAGGAGCAAATTTATTAATTATACTAAACAACAGGTTACAATAATGGAAAAATTAGGATCCCCGAAAATTTTTCGGCTGAGAATAGCTATTATTTTTGGCTTCCTGGTTGTTGCCGCCTTAATGGCGTCTATGTTTTTTACCTATACCAATTCACAGGAAAAAGCAATAAATAATCCGGAAGCGATTTACAAAACATGGAAGGTGGTAAAGTTTTATAAAAACGGCAGGCTGGTATTAAACGATCAGAAATATCAGGATTTAAAATTCAGAGTAAATAAAAATGGTACTGCCGAGTGGGTTCGCCCTGACGGCAGTACCTTGCTTTTATCTTTCCGAATCACCGAAGACGGTTCTCAGATAATATTTGACGATGGTTTTTCTGTGGAAGATATTGAAACCATTTTTGAACTGCATGAGAAGAAATTCCGCTTTGGCAAAAGAAATATCGCTTCTCAGTACGAGTATGTTTTGGTTCCAATAGAATCTGCTATTTCAAGCGATTAAGCTCCCAGCCATCCCTTTACCTGATCAAGCGTAGGATTAGCAATCTCCAACTTCATTTTTTTGCGCATTCCGCAAATATCATTGAACAGCTTATTAGGGTTGGCAGCTTTCAAATCTTCAATTTTATTAAATCCGATTTTTTGAATTATAGGAATATATTCCTTGCTTATTCCTAATTTCAAATAATCTTCCTCTGTGGCTCCGGATACCTTCTTCTCTGGCTTCATCTGAGGGAAGAAGATAACATCCTGAATAGATGCCGAATTAGTAAGTATCATGGTCAGACGATCTATACCTATACCTATACCGGCGGTCGGAGGCATTCCATACTCCAATGCCCTCAGGAAGTCTTCATCCAGTACCATACTTTCAGGGTCTCCTCTGCGGCCCAGTTCTAACTGCTCTTCAAATCGTTTTCTCTGATCAACAGGATCGTTCAACTCTGAGAATGCATTGCATATTTCTTTACTGTTACAAATCACTTCAAATCGCTCTACCAGCCCTTCTTTAGACCGGTGTTTCTTTGCCAATGGTGACATTTCCACCGGATAGTCTGTAATGAAGGTAGGCTGAATCAGGAATGGTTCTACCTTAGCACCAAAGATCTCATCTATGATCTTTCCTTTACCCATTGTCTCATCTACACAGATATTAAGGTCAGCGGCCACTTTTCTTAACTCAGCTTCGTCCATGTTTTCGATATTCACCCCTGTAAACTTCTCGATAGACTCAAACATGGTCATTCTGGTCCAAGGCCTTTGGAAGTTAATAGTTTTATCTCCTACCTGAACTTCTGTGGTGCCGTGAAGGTCAAGAGCTACTTTTTCTATCATTTGCTCAAACAGATCCATCATCCAGTAGTAGTCTTTGTAGGCTACATACAGCTCCATAAGAGTAAATTCCGGGTTGTGGAATCTCGACATTCCTTCGTTTCTGAAATCTTTGGCAAATTCATATACCCCGTCAAATCCACCTACGATCAGCCTTTTCAGATATAACTCATTTGCTATACGCAAGTAAAGCGGCATATCCAGTGTATTATGGTGAGTCTTAAATGGCCTTGCCAAAGCTCCTCCATAAACCGGCTGAAGTATGGGTGTTTCTACTTCCAGATATCCTTTATCATTCAAAAACTCTCTTATGGAGTTAATCAGCTGAGTTCTTTTGATAAAAGTATCTCTCACTTCCGGATTTACAATCAGATCAACATATCTCTGCCTGTACCTTTGTTCCGGATCGGTAAAGGCATCAAAAGTAGTTACATTGCCCTGCTCATCTTCTACAGTCTTTACAATAGGCAGCGGCTTCAGTGATTTGGTGAGCAGCTTTAAACTTTTTACATGAATAGAGATCTCACCAGTCTGGGTAGTAAACACATACCCCTGAACCCCGATAATATCGCCGATATCCAGCATTTTTTTGAAGACCTCATTGTAGAGTTGCTTGTCGTCCCCAGGGCAAATATCATCCCTTCGTACATATATCTGTATCCTGCCGGTAGCATCCTGGATTTCTGCAAAAGAAGCATTACCCATAATTCGGCGGCTCATCAACCGTCCGGCAATAGATACATTTTTATAATCCGTTTTTCGCTTCTCGTAATTTTGAAGAATGTCTTTGGCAGAAACATCCACTTTAAAAAGTTCGGAGGGATATGGGTTTATCCCCATATTCATTAACTTTTCGCGTTCCTCGCGTCTTCGGATCTCTTGTTCGCTTAAATGAATCATATTAAATCTAATAGAAAGTACAAATCTAGGATAAAATTGAATAAACCGGAAAAAGGAGTACCAAAATTCTAAAATTTGACAGCATTTTTTTAAACACAGAGGGCTGAATTTTCTTAAGGCATGAAAAATTTCCAAAGGCTGTTAGCTTTTCCTTCTTAATTACACCCCTTCCTTGTCATTAAAACTGCAAACCAAACAAATATTCCATTCCCGGATTTATCAAATTCAACCAAACACCACTAATATGACAACAGCTAAATCCTTTACCCGAATATTGGCCAGCGCTCTTTTTCTGGCCATTACCATTTTGACCGCCCATGCCCAAAGTCCGGTTCGTTTTATTTTGGTAGATGCGGATACCGATTCGGATATCCGGGACTTAAACAAAATAGATACCGTATACCATTCCAATTCGCATCATATTTCCATCCGTGCTGAATATTTTCCATACCCCGATTCAACACATAGTATCACCTTTATTGTAAACGGCGATCCTTATAGGACAGAAGGAACTCCTCCATTTGCCCTTCAGGGAGACCGGTCAGGGGA
>DATCKK010000126.1:0-1678 GCA_036562325.1 Cytophagaceae bacterium
TCCGCGTAATAATGTCTAATTTAAAAAAGCCAGGGTGGGTCAAATTTTATCTGTTGAAAATGGGTCAATTTAAATCCGCTATTGACATAAAACCCATACCAGGATTAACTAGTACATCATCAATCAAATCAGGTCTAACAACTATTTTACCCGCCATTTATTATCCCTCACTTCATTTGAATATTGCGCTAAACATGTAACATTATGAAGCTATATTCTTTAAAAATTCTACTCTTCGAAGGTATATCTTGTATTGATCTTCCCTATCAAGCCTTACAATTATCCCTTTTATTTCTTTTTCAGGATAAGGATTTTCAAAAATACATTCGTAGTAAGTTACTCCATCAACCTTCAAAGGACAGGTGGTATAAGAAGCCTCAATCAGCAAATCGTCTAAAGGTGACCATGAAACATCTTTATTGGATATATTGGTCCCATAAATTATAGGTAGCTACGCCTCTGTACCATCCTCATACAGAATTACATAATCCCCCAGCTTGTAAACATCTTTTTCTATGAAAACACCGTCCACAAACTGCTTATATTCTATACGTTTGTCTGTGGTATGAAGCACTTTAATATATCTACACATTTCTTCTTTCAGTTCATTGAATCCCTTTCGCTTTGAAAGCATACTCTGCTTATACCTGAATAGTTCTTCAAAAGTTTCTCTCACAAGCTCATCTTTTCTCGATTCATCATAAGACCTGTTCCAAAACATCTGAGCAGAAAACACTATTTCAAAAAGTACGCCGTTTCTTTGCAAATTCTCTTCTCTCAAAGAACTCCAGTTAGAAATGATACCACCTACCACTCCACGACCAATTCTATAATGCCAGTTAGTGAACTTTGAGCCTCTATAGTTTCCATAAGTAACTCTCAATCCTCTTTCATGAAATGCTTCTTCCAGTTTCTCGTCTATACTCCAATACCAGTGCAGTATCTCTAAATCCTTCGGTACAAGGTCAATAGCCTTATATGTTGCAGGAATAATTCCAAGGAACTCTCCCTTTTCCATGTCCCATGCCTGGTACATCCGGACTTCTGCTCCCCCGATTCCTCTTCCATCCTTCCCCCGTGCATTCAAAAGTTTTTCTCCCCATATCATTGTTTTTATGCCCTTTTGGGCGAGATAGGCATGAATCTTTTTAATGTCCTCAGCAAAAATTTCCTCCGCCTTTTTCCCTTTGCATTTATCACATATCCCTATTGAATAGTACTCATCATGGCCAATATTAATTATCTGCGGTTCGAATACCTCTATAACCTCGTCGAGTACATCAAAAAGAAGCTCATAAGACTTTGGATTGGAAGGACAATATGTATCGGGATAGGGATCTTCTTCCCTTTCTCTGATCTCCGGATGACTCATGACAAGGTAATCGCAATGACTTAAAGATGGTACCTCCGGAATGACATTTAACTTGCGTTCCTTGCAGTAATCCACTAGTTCCCTTACAGTGTCCTGGCTTAAATAACTTCCTTCACCATTTTCCACATGAATTGAATTCTTATACCATTTGAAAGTATGTTCCTGGATTATATGTGTCTTACCAGAGTATTCAAGACATTAGTTAAGTCCATATAATTGTGTAAAAAGGGGTTGAGCCACCCCCACCCCTCTGGTTAGAATTAAAAATGTAAAAACCAAAACTAACTGGAGGGATGAGAAATGGCT
>DATCKK010000136.1:0-2362 GCA_036562325.1 Cytophagaceae bacterium
GTATTAATATCACTGACTGGCGTAATTAACGACAATTGATAAGCCGCTTTTTCATAACTGATGCATTTACCTGCTTTATATGAAACCAGCGGAGCACAAAACTCACCGATAGAACAATCCTTAGTATCATCGCAGATTTCATAACGGATAGTAAATGATTGATGCTTGCCATCCTTACCTTCTCCAAATCCATTAATATCATCAATCTTAAATCCCTTTATCTTAGTTGTTGGGTCAGTTCCAAATTCTACTGGAAATTTTTTAGATGGATATACCTCTTTAATTTTACCACAAGGAACAGATACACTGAAATGAGATAAACCATGTCTGCAATATCCGTCATTTGTTACTTTTAATACAACAGTACGGCACTGTCCCCGTTCTTCTATACTTTCCACATAGGTTTTAAAGCAATCGTTACAAGTACTTTGACAATCATTAACCCCTATAGTTGCTTTTCCACATACGCTACCGCTATTACATTCATTAGCTACACTTACTAAGTTTACATCAATTGTAGAATTGGATACAACAGATATATAATAAGGATTATCATTAGTTGTAACTGTCTTTTGAATATTTCCTTCTTTATATGTAAAAGTATATGGGCCTACACCCGTAAATATTACCGGTATCCAGGCTGTATCTCCTTTACACACTTCCATATCCTGACAACAATCAATCATAGCTGTAATATTGGTCGAAACGTTTTTAATGTTTACTGTTACCGTTGCTGTACATCCAAGGGCATCGGTAATCTCTACCGAATAATCGCCATCTACTAAACCGGAAACATCTTTTGTTGTGGCTCCATGTGACCAAAGATAAGTAAACGGTTCTACACCTCCGTTAATGGTTAAGGTTGCACTTCCTCCATTGGCGGTAATGGAAGCTGTAAATCCTGATGGTATAGTAACCACAGCACTGTCCGTAGTTTTACAATTGTTACCATCCGTTACTATTACTGAATATTTTCCTGCCTGAACCATTGTAAGGTTTTCAGACACTGCTCCGTTTGACCATTGATATTGATAAGGTGCAACGCCACCAGTTACATTCAGCTCTATTGAACCACCAAGGCAAGAAGAGGTAGTATTAATGATTGTTGTCATGCCCGCTGGTTCTGCCAATGTTTCTGATAAAGTTAACACACAACCTGAGGCATCAGTAACATTAACAGTATATGTATCTGATGCTAATCCGGTAATTAAACTGGTTGTCTGGCCAGTGGACCACTTATAGGTATATGGTGCAACACCTCCCGATACAAAAGCTCTTAAAAAACCATCTCTCTGACCTGCACATGAAATATCATTTTTAATGATACTTCCAATAATCACGGGAGGTTCTTTAATAGATACTGAAGCAGAATGTTCACAACCAAAAATATCTGTTACTATTACAATATAGTTTCCTGCCTTAAGCCCTGTTATTTCTTCTGTAGTTTCACCATTGGACCATCGGATATCAAAAGGTCCCGTTTCTCCTTCAATGTTAACTTTAGCAGTCGCATTATTAGCTCCTGCACATGTTAATGGAGTAGAGTTTATTGTCATTTTTGTAACCGGGTCGCCTTCTACAAACAAACTGGCTGAATCTTTACAACCATGTGCATCCTCTACAACTACCTTATATTCTCCCGGATTTAAACCTGATAAATCCTCTGTCATAGCACCATTTGACCATGTATATTTATAAGGTGGAGTTCCGCCACTCACTGTTAAATCCAGCTTTCCTCCTTCACAATCTTTATAAGCCCCTTCCAGAGTAAGAAAAAGCAATGGAGGTTCCATCATGTTAATTTTAATCACCTGGCTACATCCATTGGCATCCCTTATCTCTATCTGGTAGTTCTCAGGCCCCAGGTTAGATAAGCCGGAAGTAGTATCTCCTGTTGACCAGTAGTAATTATAAGGAGGTGTTCCGTTTTTAATATCTATAACTACAGCCCCATCAGCAGCACCGTTACAACTGATATTGCTTTGTTTGATTTCGTAATCCAAGGACTCAGGAGTTTGAATATTGGCTGTATGAGACTTTTGACAACCGTTGGCATCGGTTACGGTGACCGTATAACTTCCGGCTGCAAGGCCGCTCAGGTCTTCTGTAGTAGCTCCATTACTCCAAGAATATGTATATGGGGCTTTACCGCCAACTACAGAAAGATTAATTGCACCGTCAAATCCTGTTCCGTTACAAGTGATTTTATTAACCTGAGAAGCTGTTTTCATTATGCTGATCCCCGTGAATTCAACAGAAGTATAAGCCCGACATCCGTTGACATCCGTTACCACTACATTATAAACCCCATTTTCCAGATTACTTTGATCTTCTATCCCTTTTTGATTTGACCATATATATC
>DATCKK010000139.1:0-4271 GCA_036562325.1 Cytophagaceae bacterium
CTGCATTCGTTGTTTCGGCTATGCGGAATGCGGCTGTAGATTTTAATCATCCGGTGGCCATATTTTCATTGGAGATGTCAGCCGTACAGCTGGTTAATCGTTTGATATCTGCTGAGGCTGAATTGGAAAGTGAAAAAATTAAAAAAGGAAACCTGGAGGAGTATGAATGGGCTCAATTGCACCATAAAATTTCCAAGCTGACAAGTGCCCCTATTTATATTGATGATACTCCTGCGCTAAGCATCAGGGAGTTAAGGACTAAATGCCGAAGGTTGAAAGCGAAGAATGATATCCAGATGATCATCATTGACTACCTTCAGTTGATGTCAGGGGATGGAGGAGGAAAAGGTGCTCCCGGTAACCGTGAACAGGAAATCGCTTCTATTTCAAGGGCGCTGAAAAATCTGGCAAAAGAGTTGAATGTTCCGGTAATTGCCCTTTCTCAGCTGAGCCGATCGGTGGAAACCAGGGGAGGTGATAAGCGGCCTCAACTTTCGGACTTGAGGGAGTCGGGATCTATTGAGCAGGACGCAGATATGGTAATATTCCTGTACCGTCCTGAATATTATAAGATTGATGAGGATGAAATGGGGAATTCCTTAAAAGGAGTGGGAGAGGTGATTATTGCTAAGCACAGAAGTGGTAGTTTGGAGAATATCTTCCTTAAGTTTATTGGTAAATACACCAAGTTTAGTGATCTGGACAGAGGCTTTGGGGACGATACGTTTAATACCGGAATGCCGGATTATTTTGATCCTCCATCAAAAACAATCAGTAGTAAGATAAATGACTTTGGCAGCCCTAATCTGGGTAAAGGGCCTTTTGAGGAAGAAGAGGATGATATTGCTCCTTTTTAGTTTAAATCAAATGTGGAAAAATAATTATCAAAAAAAGCTTACTAAACCCAGTAAGCTTTTTTTGATGATAAAAAAATGAAATTCAATATATAAGGTTTTATTACGGTTTTTCTACTTAGGAAAATATGCGATATGTGATTATAAGTGATTGATTAAATTGAGGTTAATGTATTGGGTAATACTATAACTATTTTTTTAAAAATTCAGTATAAATACGGTAGAAGATCAAACAGCAACAACGTATTATGGAATTCAAATCTTTACAAAACGGAGATGCACTTTCTACCAATGATACATTGATGAGTAAATCAGGAGAGTTATATAAAGTAATAGGATTTCAGGTAACGGAATCCGGAGCTTTTGATTTTAATAAAGTTATTATAAAACCTTATCCGCTGAAATACGATAATTCGGAAAAGATTATTATTGACCGAAGTAAATTAGCTGAAGAAGGATGGTCCAAAAAACTTTTTCAGCGAGTTGGTTAGAAGTATTAATCGTATGATTAATACTTCCTGATTTTGCTCGTAAACACCCGGTCAGAATCATTTATTATTAGATAATACATTCCTGGTTCCCAGTTGTTTATGTTGATTTGAGTCAATGTTTCCAATGATGTTTCTTCCATGACTGTTTGCCCAACCATGTTCATAATTTTAACCGATTGGTGATTCCCTAAGGTGTTATTGATTTTCTCTATAATTATAAAGGAATTAGCCGGATTGGGATATATTTTAAACTCTGAAGGCTCGGCAGGTTGGGTTACATCTGTTGTCTTATTCTGCGAATAAATAGCTTTAAATCCTGAAAAGTTTACATAGTCATCGGTAATCCATCTAATGAACATTTTATTGCCTGTTGACATGATATCGCCAGGCAATTCAAAACCTGTTAATGTTGCTAATACCGGAGCTGTAATATCTTCTCCGTCATATATCTCCAGAAAATCGTAGTCTTTTTCTACATCAAACTCTTCAAACTGCAGCCTTATTCTATGCTCTCCTTCCGGTTTGATCAGCCAGGAACATTCGTTCAGTGGTTGATAATATTCATAGCTGCTCCCATCTGTAATAATTCCCGATTCCTCTGTTAAAACAACGTGTCCGTTACAATGCTCAGGAGTAACGATTGTGCTTGTATAATTGGCAGACCATCCGGAAGAAGTACCGGAACCGTTAGAGGAAAAGTGAAGTAATATTGATCCTCCGGAAGACGTGACGGTGGGGGGCAGGGTAGTACCTGTATAAGAACCCAATAAGGGAAAATCACTATTGTCTCCGTCATAGATAGTTAAAACGTCTTCATCACTTAGTGAAAACTCTGTGAAGTTTAAAGATATAGAAGTCGCTCCGGCGGGTTGAATTAAGTATTTGCAATCGGAATTGTTATTGTAGTTTTCTGAGCCGCTACCATCTGAAACACTGCCAACACTTTCGTACATAATCTGTAAACCGGAACAATAAGATCCGGGAGGAATGGCGCCGTCTGAAGTAGCTAAACCAGGACGGTAAAAGGTGATTGCGTATCTCATTCTTTGTACCTGTCCCTTAGAAAACATTATCATACAAGCGTCATTTACATAATCCATGTAATTCATGAACATATCGCTCATTTCATTGCCGCAAGTTGATTGAGGGAATTCCGGACATCCGATGTTGTCTTCTTCCTGAATAGGGGTATCATTGACTTCATCATCTCCACACGTTGCGTCTCCCCAGATATGATAGAGGTTGAAGTAATGGCCTACTTCATGAGTAGCGGTTCTTCCTAAATTAAAATCACCTCCGGTTTCTGTTTCTCCGAAATGTTGGTAATTTATTACTATTCCGTCTGTTTCAAGTGTTTCATTAGGAAATTGGGCATACCCTAAAAGCGAGCCAGAAAGATTACATACCCAGATATTTAAATACTTCAATGGATCCCAGGCGTCTATCCCTCCGGTATTGCTAAATTTCATTTCATCATTTGAGTTAAAAAATGTTTTTTCGGTATAAGTTCTGGTAATACCGGTAGTAGGGGATCCGTCGGGAGTTCTCTTTGCCAGTACAAATTGTATCTGAGCATTCCCAATTACAGGTTGGAAATACGGGGGTACGTTGACAATATCTGTATTTAGCTTTTGAAAGTCTTTATTTAACCGTTCTATTTGGGAATGTATTTGTTCATCCGGTATGTTTTCCTGGGTGGTATGATAGACTACATGAACAACAACAGGAATAGTAATTAAAGCATTACTGATTTTTTTATTTGACAGGTTTTGAAGGTTTTGTCGAAAAATCTGTTCTGATTGTTTCCGTCTTTCACCAATTTCGGGATTCTTCTTAACAGCTTCATGGTAATGCTGCATGGTACCGCAATTTCGCTGACCGAAGGCGGTATATGAGGTAAGGAATAACGCTACAAGAAAAGCGAGTAAGGATATTCTCATTGTCTGGTAAAGTATAAATGCAGATTGTAAAGATATACGGAATTTGTATAGTTGGTTTAAAATAACCCTTTTTTAATTAATTATACAAAGTAATATTCACATTATTACAATAATAGTCAGATAAATCAGAACTATTTTTTTACCGTTTTCTGTTAATGCTCTATGGCAATTAAGCGAATATCTTTCTTCCAACGATAAGGTGTTTGATTTAATATTTTGTTGGTTATCGGATAACACAATGATTTTAGTATTGGTTGTTTAAATAACCTGTTAGATAAATCCGGTGTAATCGACAAACACAATTTTAAAATTGGATAAAGTATTTAAATGGATGGTTGGAATTTTATTGATTGTACTTACAGGAACATTTCTGTTTGTCCGATTTTTTTTAAATCCCTTTGTTAAAAACCAGATAATTTCTTCGATCAGAAGTAATTCTTCCGGATTATATAATCTTGAAATAGGTGAACTCAAAGCAAATTTCTGGACAGGGTCAGTTTCCATGACTAATGTGCATCTGAAGCAGGATTCTGCTGTCTATCGAAAGCTCTTGCAGCAATATAGCGATAAATCTCTGGCTAAGGTAGATGTGAAGTTTCAGAAAGTAAAAGTGTCAAGGATACATTGGATAAATTATTTAAGAAAGAATGATCTTGAGGTGGGCAGGGTGTATCTGAAAGAACCTGATTTTCATATTTATGGAAACTCAAGAAAGGTAATAGATCCAAGTCGCAGGACCGAGCAGGACTTTATTCAAATGATCCCCGGAATTATAGCGGGTTTTGCAGGGTCTCTGAAGATAGAGCGTGTAGTTGTGGATAATGGAAAAATGCATTATGACCTTGAGTCTCCTGCAGGCGTGGTTCATCAGATTGCCGATAGTATAATGGTGGATTTGAAAAAGATTCTTATTGATTCCACACCTCCATATAATACCTTGTTTTCGGAGAAGGCTGAGTTTGCGATAAAAAATTATAGTATAACAC
>DATCKK010000140.1:0-4287 GCA_036562325.1 Cytophagaceae bacterium
CCCTTTTTTCCCTATTTTTGGAAAGATTATGCAGATAATAGATTTAGAAAAGGAGAATAAGGAAATCATCCGCAGATATAGAAAACTGTTGCGGGATGCAAAACCTATTTTAAAAGACGACGATGCCAAAATTATAAAGAAGGCTTTTTATACCGCACTTCAGGCTCATAAAGATATGAGAAGAAAATCCGGAGAGCCTTATATTTATCATCCTTTGGCAGTTGCGCAGATTGCTGTGGAAGAGATCGGCTTGGGGACAACATCTATTGTAGCCGCACTTTTACACGACGTTGTTGAAGATACACACCTGGAACTGGAAGATATTGAAAGGGATTTTGGCCCTAAGGTAGCCAAAATAATTGATGGCCTTACCAAGATCTCCGGTGTATTTGATCATGGCAGTTCCCAACAGGCGGAGAACTTTCGTAAAATGATCCTTACTCTTTCGGATGATGTAAGGGTTATTTTAATAAAACTCGCGGATCGTCTGCATAATATGCGTACGCTTGGCAGTATGCCAAGGGATAAGCAGTTGAAGATTGCTTCCGAAACCATCTATTTATATGCCCCTCTGGCGCATAGGCTGGGGCTTTATGCTATTAAAACAGAATTAGAAGATTTATACCTGAAATACACAGATACGGAAAGGTATAAGTTTATAGCCGAAAAGATTAAGCAAACCAAGGCCGCTCGGGATAAATTCGTCAAAGACTTTATTGCTCCGTTAGAAAAAGCGCTTGAAAAGGCGCAACTGGAGTTTGTAATAAAAGGCAGGCCAAAGTCTATTTTTTCCATTCATAATAAAATGAAAAAACAGAATATACCTTTTGAAGAGGTATATGACCTATTTGCCATACGTATTATTGTAAAATCTCCATTAGAAGAAGAGAAGGCCGTCTGTTGGAAAGTATACTCAATCGTTACCGATTTTTATAAACCCAATCCCGACCGGTTAAGAGATTGGATAAGTACCCCCAAGGCAAACGGATATGAATCTCTTCACACCACTGTCATGAGTAAGTCCGGACAATGGGTAGAAGTACAGATACGTACAGAAAGGATGGATGAGATTGCGGAAAAAGGATATGCCGCACACTGGAAATATAAAGATACAGCAGCCGTCAATAAAGAGACGGGGCTGGAGGCATGGATTCGAAAAGTTCGGGAGCTTATTGAGCAAAACGATTCCTCAGCCCTTGAGTTTGTTGATGATTTTAGGACTAACTTATTTAATGAAGAGGTATTTGTTTTCACTCCGAAAGGAGAATTAAAAATATTACCACATGGCGCAACGGCGCTGGACTTTGCCTTTGAAATACATACCCAAATCGGTATGCATTGCCTGGGAGCCAAGGTGAACCAGAAACTGGTTCCTTTAAGCTATATATTAAATAATGGAGATCAGGTTGAGATATTAACATCAAGCAAACAAAAACCAGGGGAAGATTGGTTGAAGTTTGTAGTAAGCTCTAAAGCAAGAGCAAAAATTAAAGATTCCCTTAAAGAAGAGAAGAAAAAGGTGGCGGCAGAGGGAAAAGAGATTGTTCTTAGAAAATTACATCAACTAAAACTCGACCTGAATAATGAAGTCATCAATCAATTATTGAATTACTTCAATGTTAAAACTCCTTTAGAGCTATTTTATAATGTTGCCAAGGGAATTATAGATCCCAAAGAAATAAAGAAATTCAGAGAGAAGGAGAGTAAAAAGCAGGAGAAGAAAGAATCAGAAATTAAAATTGCTGAGGTGAAGAAAGCTTCAGGGGGGGGACCGGATACTGATTTTCTTCTTATTGGCGATGACATGGATAAAATCGATTACAGCCTTGCCAAATGTTGTAATCCGATCCCTGGTGATGATGTGTTTGGGTTTGTTACTGTTAATGAGGGAATTAAAATTCACCGAACTACCTGCCCCAATGCCATAGAATTAATGTCAAATTATGGATATCGTGTAATAAAAGCGAAATGGACTTCTCAAAAAGAACTTGCATTTTTGGCTGGATTGAGAATAATAGGAGCAGACCGCGTGGGTATAATTAACGACATTACCAAAGTAATTTCTAATGAATTAAAGGTCAATATCAGAAGTATTACGATTGATACCACCGATGGAATGTTTGAAGGAAATATTATGTTGTTTGTTCATGACACCAAGCATCTCAATAAACTAATAATGAAACTAAGCAAAGTATCGGATGTGATTAATGTGATGCGGGTAAACTCCTGATTTGAACTATTATAATATTATAAAATAAGTAATCAGGATATATTACGTAACTTGGAAAAGAAAATAATACTTTTGTATATTTGGGTCTTCTATGCAATCTAAAGTCTCAGTTTTTGAAGAAGTAAAAAAAATTTTTACTGCATATCTTGAAAAAAAAGGTTTAAGAAAAACCCCTGAAAGATTTGCCATTCTAGAGGAAATATATTCCAGAAATGGTCATTTTGACGTTGAGTCATTATATATTAGTATGAAAAACAAGAATTACCGGGTAAGCAGGGCAACTGTGTACAATACCCTCGACATTCTTGTAGATTGCGATTTGGTGAGTAAGCACCAGTTTGGGAAAAACCTGGCTCAATATGAAAAATCTTACGGATACAGACAACATGATCATTTGATCTGCACCGATTGTCATAAAGTTGTAGAATTTTGTGATCCGAGAATCTATAATATTCAAAAAATGGTAGGAGAATTGTTAAATTTTGATGTACTTCACCATTCACTGATTCTTTATGGTCATTGCAATAAACTAAACTGTGAAAATAAATTAAAAAGTAATCATGAAATTTGATTCCTCTATAAAAGATAATGTCCTGAAAATCCAATTACAGGGAGATTTAATTGGAGAAAACAGCGGTTTGGAGTTGGTAGATTTTGTGAATGATAAAATCAACGACTCTGTAGTATTATGTGCGATTGATCTTTCAGGCGTAAGATATATGAACAGTAGCGGAATCGGAGTATTAATCACTCTTTTGACCAAGTTTCGAAACAAAGGGGGAGAAGTAGTTTTGATTAATCCATCTGATCAGATCAAAAAGTTGTTAATCATTACAAAGTTAAACTCCATATTTAGCATTGTTGACAGTGAAGAAGAGGCTATCAGCACGTTAAAAAAAGCAAAATAAGTGACTGAATAGATTTTATAATTTTAAATTTTATTAAAAAGTAATAATGGCGGTAGATATACTTCTTGGATTGCAGTGGGGAGACGAGGGAAAGGGAAAAATTGTTGATTATATAGCACCTAAATATAAAGTGGTAGCCCGGTTTCAGGGTGGCCCAAATGCCGGACATACCTTGGAATTTGATGGGATCAAACACGTACTGCACCAAATACCCTCCGGAATTTTCAGATCTGATATCAAAAATATTATTGGCAACGGTGTCGTATTGGACCCGGTAGTATTCAGAAAAGAGATAGAAGGGTTACAAAAGTTCAAAATCGACTTTAGTAAAAACCTGTTCATTTCTAAAAAAGCTCAGCTTATTATCCCTACCCACAGGTTACTTGATGCTGCTTTTGAAAAATCCAAAGGGGCTAATAAAATAGGTTCTACCTTAAAAGGAATAGGCCCTACTTATCAGGATAAAGTGGCCCGTATGGGATTAAGAGTTGGAGACATTATCTCAGGTTCTTTTAGGGAGAAGTACGATAAACTGGTGGCTTATCATAAAACCATACTTGACTTTTATCAATTTGAATACGACCTGGCAGATCTTGAAAAAGACTTTTTTGCTGCGACTGAATTCCTGAAAGGTTTTAATCTCGTAGATTCAGAATACTTTATCAATGAGGCCTTAAAGAATAATGAATCAGTTTTGGCAGAGGGGGCACAAGGTTCATTGTTAGACATAGATTTTGGTTCATATCCATTTGTTACTTCTTCCAATACAATGGCAGCAGGTGCGTGCACCGGACTGGGAGTGGCACCGCAGCATATTGGAAAAGTATATGGTATATTCAAAGCTTATTGTACCAGGGTAGGAAGCGGCCCATTCCCAACTGAGTTGGATAATGAAGACGGAGAAACCTTGAGAAAGCAGGGTAATGAGTTTGGTTCTACCACAGGAAGGCCAAGAAGATGTGGATGGATAGACCTTCCGGCTTTAAAATATGCCATCATGCTCAATGGGGTTACCGACCTCCTTATGATGAAAGTAGACGTGCTGAATAACTTTGAAGAGATTAAAGTTTGCACTCATTATAAATTGGAAGATGGTACAATAACAGACAAACTTCCTTATGATATAGTAACGGAAAAAATAGAACCTGT
>DATCKK010000142.1:0-2228 GCA_036562325.1 Cytophagaceae bacterium
TATATATATAGGGTATCGACATAATGGCGAGAATGCAAAGCTGCAAAAAGAACGGTTTAACATGAAAATTGAATTCAATCCTAATAAACATGATTATAAAAAATTTAAGATGTTTTGGTTATGTTTGGCTAGGTTTAAAGATTATAAGAAAAGTATAAAAGGTATGGATTTAGCTTTTGATATAAAAAAAGATATATCCGAATGTGTGCCTTTGTCGCTTACTGGGAAAACAATGAATAAGTTTAAGTCAACATATTATTTTGGTACTAGAGGAAAGGATGGTTATTTAAAAATATATGATAAAGGAGCTGAAGAAGGGACGGGTGAGGAAAAAACAAGGATTGAATATAGTGTTAAGTTTAGTGAAGATATGACCTTACAATTGTTAAAAGGTATTACATCATTTGGTATTGATTACCAATATAATATATCATTTATTGACTATGAGAAGTATGATACGGAAATGGCATGTATTTTATACGCTATACATAGCGGTTTTAAAAGTTTGAAGGATTTTAGCAGGAGAAAAAGAGAAAAAATAAAAAAAGCCCTAGAGGATACTAGGACTATAACACTTGATGAATTATATGTTAAAAATAGAAAAAACATAGTAAAACAAATACAGGACATATTGAATTTTAAGATAACATCTATCTGATGTAAATACATTATAACGCAAATTTATTTATTTAGGTAACTTAAAATATGGAAACAGGAAAAAAGCTAAAGGGCGGACGTACAAAAGTAGTGGAAGGGGGTTCCTGCTGTGGCAGGGGGTACCCTACAACGCTTTTGGCGGCCGCCTTTAATTTTATCTGTAAGCAAATTTAAGTCAGACGAAAATTAATTCGATATAGATAACATGTTCGTATAAATAAATGTTGACAAGGTGCTATATTGATGTTAAAATGACGACATGATAGGAAAAGAAAGGACGGGTTATTATATGGAAAACAATTTTTATTATCATTATTGCTATAGGTGTGATAAAAAAACAGTTTTTTCTAATGTAAGAAAGGATGGTAAAAAGGTAAAAGATCATTGCACGGTATGCGGAACTTTTAAGTGGTTTAATGATGGCGAATTGAAGGAGCGTTATTTCAAAAATATTATGGGAGGTGTTAGGTAATGAGTAAACCTGTTAGATTAAATACTCGTGTTTCTCAAAATTTGAATGATTGGCTGGATAAGAAATCAAGTGAAATGGGAGTGTCTAAGAGTGCTTTAGTTGCTATGGCGGTAGAAAATTACAGAATGCAGTTTGAAACGGTTGATTTTATACCTGGACTTTTAAAGAAATTGGATGAGATGGGAATTGATTTAAAAGACTATGCCAGTGAACGTTCGACGAAGTGAACCCTTTACGTGGGGTAGGGTGGTGTGGTAAGCGTTAGCGGGTTGGGCAGGGTTTGGGGGATTACTTCCCCCAACACCCAACCAATACCACACCGCCCGGGGGTCCCCATGTCAAGGGCGAACGGGAACGGTGTATAAGTGAATACTTCTAATTACAAATTAGGTATTTCTCGGTGGTGTAACTGTGAAATTTTAAGACTGGTAGAGTAGAGAATTCCGCCTCTCTAATTAGCGGAAAAATATGTACATTTTGTACACTTGGGGAGGAGTGATAGGGTGAGTACTTTAACTTTGGATATGATAAATTTTCGGATACATGACGTGCACGTATCCGAATTTGATGAATTTAAACGTGATTTGGATACTATGGAATATATGGGGGTTTTAATTGTCCGTCAGTCGTTGGGTGGCGGATATAGCCAGTACAGATATAATTTACACGTTGGGCAAGGTGATGGTGCTATATATATAGGGTATCGACATAATGGCGAGAATGCAAAGCTGCAAAAAGAACGGTTTAACATGAAAATTGAATTCAATCCTAATAAGCATGATTACCAAAAATTTAAGATGTTTTGGCTTTGCTTAGCAAGATTTAAAAATTACAAGAAAAGTATAAAAGGAATGGATTTAGCTTTTGATATACAAAAAGATATATCCGAATGTGTTCCTTTGTCGCTTACGGGAAAAACAATGAATAAGTTTAAGTCAACCTATTATTTTGGTACTAGAGGAAAGGATGGTTATTTAAAAATATATGATAAAGGAGCAGAAGAAGGGACGGGTGAGGAAAAAACAAGGATTGAATATAGTGTTAAGTTTAGCGAAGATATGACGTTACAATTGTTAAAAGGTATTACATCTTTTGGTAT
>DATCKK010000144.1:0-12619 GCA_036562325.1 Cytophagaceae bacterium
CTTCCAGGCCGGCTAAAAAAGCAACTCAACCAACAAGACCAGTTGAACCTCTTTTCGAAAGAGTGGAAGAGCCAACAATAACAACAGAAGTAGAATCTACTCCTGAACCGGAAACAACTTCAGAAGAAAACAAAAAAGAAGAGTCTGGTGACTCTGAAGATTCTGAAGAGGAACCCTTTGGGGGATCCGGATATACTGATGCTCATAGTGCACAAGCAACTGTGAGGCCTTCCGGGGCGCCGGAAGACGACGATTCAAAGCTGAGGCTGAAAAGAGAGTTGTTAGCCAAATGTATTGCGCTGCAAACAGATGTTGTTAATACAGCCAAAAAAGCAATGGATGAAGCACAAGAAGGCGCAAACGAAGAACAAGGCTCAACGGAGGAAAAATTTGACGGGTTCAGAGAATCCCTTCAAATTACCCGGGATATGTATGCTAAACAACTGCATGAAGGCCTAAATAACCTGGGCTTATTGAACAGGATATTTATCAATCTTCATGAAGAAGTAATGTTAGGCTCGGTAATATTTACCGAACACCAAAATTACTTTATCAGCGTAAGCCTTGGTGAAATAAAAATAGACGATGTAAGCTTTGTCTCTGTCTCCAATCAAAGCCCTATATATAAGGCATTGGCAGGCAAAAGAAAAGGAGAGAAGTTTTACTTCAGAGATAGTGAATTCACCATTCTCGAATGTTTTTAATGTAAAAAGGCTGCTCTTTCCAGAGCAGCCTTTTATTTTTCTGCAGAATCAGGCACTACAAAATTCTGAAATTTATAACAATACGAGCATAAAATTTGAATTTCCCCCGAATTGATTAGGACTTATTATATAACTTTTTCCCATTAGATAATTTTTGGTATATTAGTTGTTCAGTTTTCGGAAAAACTGTTACAAGCATCAAAACATGAAGACCCTTTTTATTACTTTTTTATTTTCCTTTCTCTTCCAGCTAGCACTCGCTCAGGATTATAGAAATGCTAAATGGGGAGACAATCCGGAAACCGTAAAAGCCAATGAAACAGCTGTTTTTATTAGTAAGGAAGTGATAGACAGGCATTTGTCATCCATGTCCTTTTTTGAGTTTAATGAAGAACTTACCTATACTTATATTTACCTGTTTCGTGACAATAAATTATATGGCGTACGCTGTAAAATCTCAAACCTAAATGGAGAAAACCCTCAATACGTAGCCATTAATCGATTTGGAGAATATCATGAATCGTATAAAAAACTATATGAAGATAAAATAGTACACAGAGTAGGAAGTACAGACATAAAAGGGTTTGAGATTAACCTTGCAGATAAAAAAATATATGTGAATGTAAAACAGGAAAGTGAAGGATTCGTCCTTTATGAATCTGTCTTTAAAAAATAACCTGTTCTGGTTTGGAAAAACACGTCACTATCAATATAAAATAAGAAGGTTTTTCCAAACCTAATTTCTATAACTCACTTTTTAGCCTCTCTCTGTATTTCTGCTTTCATCTATCCACACTCCTGATTTAGAGGGCTCTATTCTTTGTCCATATTTGTTGGCGTATACCTGAGTAAACTCCGCACCAAAGAATAAGATCAATGCAGAGTAATAAGCAAATAGAAGAATAAGAATCATTGAGCCTGCTGCTCCGTAAGCCGAACCGGGATTGGACATTCCAAAATAAATGCCTAATCCAAATTTACCTATTGCAAATAGAATTGACGTTATTAAGGCACCAACCCAAACCGACTTCCACCCTATCCGGACATCAGGAAAAAACTTGTACATTAAGGCAAATAAAACAGTCATCACCCCTAACGAGACCAGGAAATTGGCCACATGAAATAAATACACAAATGCTCCGCCAAGGTTATTGGTGATCCATTCGCTTAAAACGGAAATAGCAGCAGTAATTACAAAAGTAGCTAATAATAAAGCTCCGATAAACAACACCAGTATAAGCCCGGATACCCGGTCGATAATAGTCTGTAGAATCCCTGCATTGGGGTTAGTTTTAATTTCCCATATTTCATTTAACGATTTCTTTAACTCTACAAGTACTGCCGTTGCACCAAAAACCAATATCGCCACCCCTATGACGGTTGAAATAATGGAGCTACTTTGTACTTGCGAGTTTTTGATAATAGTTTCTACCTGCCGGGCGGCACTTTCGCCCATTATCCCCGATATTTGTTGCGAAAGTTGTCCTTCTATTGCCTGCTGCCCCAGGAATACTCCGGCTATTGTAATTATTATCATCAATAATCCTGGAAGGGAAAACACCGAATAATAAGCCAATGAAGCTGCCTTACGGAAACAATCATCATCACTCCAGTCTTTGTAAGTATCTTTAACAAGCCCCCCCAGATCTTTCCATTTAAATGTCCTTTTCACATATTGCATGATCATATACAGATTAAATTGTACCCGTGTTAAACCAATTGCGGCCTGAATTGTTAATTCTCAGTCATTTTGAAATTTTAAATGAGTGTTAACCTCGGGATCTTATTTGCTTTTATTAAATTTGATAACTGTTTTAATAGTTTATATTACCCATGTATAATTCTGCCATCTATCAAAAAGCAGTTGAAATAGTTAAAATTACCGAATCATTGATACATAGTTTCGACGACAGGAAAGATAAGTTAAAGCTTAAAGAACAGATGGTGCGAAACGCAAAGATGATACCGGCAAAAATTGCGGGAGCAGAAGCGATGGATCTATACAGCTTAAAGATGGAGAATGCAATTTTAATTAAAATTGCAGCCAGGGAGTTGCTCGCAGACTCCAGTCTTTGCCGTCAAATGGAGCTTTGTGAAAAAGACTATTTAAGTCTACTAAAAAATGAAATAGAGCTGTTCCGTCTGCTATATCTGGAATGGGTAAACTCCTTTGACCGAAGCAATGATATTGATGACGGTTGGTCTTAATTTTTGTCGGCTTTGATCAAACTTTCCAGGCTATTCTTTATACTTTCCTCTATTTCGTTACTTCTTACCTGGTTGTCATTTAACTTTGTGGAAAACAACAACAGCATAGCATCCAAAACTCTTGCCTGATAAAATTGGAGGTATAATTGAGGGTCTTCATTCCACTTCTTACAAAACTTTTGTTCAAAATCATCTTTCAACAAATCAAAGTTGTCCTTCACTTTATAATCCCTGCTCATCATTCATTCCTTTTATTTAAAAACAAGGATTATAGCGGAAGGTTTTGTTAATTTGTAACCTCATTTATGTTAACGGAACAGGAACCAAAAATCGACTTCTATTCGAATAAAGTTAAATTGATTTTAATGTTCCGCTAATTCCAAAAACACGAACAAGAGCAAACTTCATTATATTATTAGAGAGTAAAAATTCTCATGAACTACCCGGTACTAAAATTAAAGCCTAAAAGAGAAAAGTCGGTTCTACAAAAACATCCCTGGATATTTTCCGGCGGATTAGACAACAAGCCTAAAGCCAATGATGGGGATATTGTAGAGGTCCGGTCAGCAGGAGGAGAAGTTCTGGGCTATGGTTTTTACTCAGAAAAAAGTCAGATCAGTTGCCGGATGTTTCATTGGGGAGAATCCGAGGATTTTGAGAGTGTTCATTACTGGCAGGGAAAAATAGAAAGAGCATTAGCATTAAGAAAAACATTTATTGACTTAAACACCACCAACTGTTATCGGTTAATTCACGCAGAAGGCGATTTTCTGCCAGGCATCATAGCAGATGTTTATAACACCGTTGTGGTTATTCAAATTCTGATTAAGGCAATTGAAAACAGAAAAGACCTGCTGGTAAAAGCATTGAACAATGCGGGTTTTCCAAACATCTATTTAAAGTCTAAAACAAGTTCCCAACGAATAGAGGATGTTGTAACCGCCTCCGGTTTTTTATCTGGGGAGGCCACATCACCGGTAATTATCCGGGAAAATAATCTGCAGTTCAAAGTAGACTTTATAGAGGGGCAAAAAACAGGCTTTTTCCTGGATCAAAGAGACAATCGAAATCTGGTAAAACAATTTTCCGCAGGAAAAACTGTACTGAATGCCTTCAGCTATTCCGGAGGGTTTTCTGTTTATGCTCTGGCTGCCGGTGCCAAAGAAGTCCACTCAGTGGATATATCAGCAGAAGCAATTAAAATGGCCGAAGAAAATGCCGCATTAAACCAACAGACCGAATCGCATAAAGGCATTGCGGAAGACTGTTTTGAGTTCTTAAAAAACATGCCCTCCGACTATTACGATGTTATTGTTCTGGATCCTCCGGCTTTTGCCAAACACGCACGGGCTGTAGAGAATGCCTCCAGAGGATACAAGCAAATCAATATGCGGGCATTTCAGAAAATAAAGAAAAACGGAATTTTATTTACCTATTCCTGTTCACAGAACATTTCAGAGGACCTGTTTCAAAAAATAGTATTTGCAGCAGCTGCCGATGTTGGTAGAAATGTCCGTATCATTTATCAACTCCACCAGCCTCCAGACCACCCCATAAATATTTATCATCCGGAAGGGGAATATTTGAAAGGGTTAGCACTTTGGGTAGAATAAGCGTTATAATCAAGGTAGTTTCTCCAGTGTGAAGAATAATCCGGTGCTAGAGGCCATAAGGCTGGTGTTATCATCCAAAAGCATAACATCCGTGATGAGGTAATCACATTCCATACTAAAAACTTCCAGTAGCTTATTGGGGACACCTAAATAATCTGCATTTGTTTCAAATTCATCTACGAAAAAATCTTCAGCTGAAACAATCACACTTTCAATATGGTCAGAAGCACAAACTTCTCCATTTAAGGTAATAGTGTTTTCTGTAAACTCTGCTTCTTTATTCAACCACAATTCTGCTTCATCTTTTTTAACATTAGCATGTTCAGAAATAGAATACTTCACTATTTTCCACTTTCCCTGCAAATTATCATTAAAAGTTGTTGATCCTCCAGAGTTTAGATTTGAATAGGACAATACCTCCCTTTTAAACCCGGACTTAATTGGGGAGTTTTCAGGCTCAACATCTTTCCTTTCCCCACACGCCAACATCATAAAAATTCCGCAAAGAATAATCAGCTTATTCATAATATTCTGATTGGGTCAAGTATTATTTACGAAATAGTTAGGGCAAAGTAGGCCGATTGTGGAGAACTATTTATATAAAACAACAAAAGCATCTAAATTAGATGCTTTGCTGTTCCTTACGGCTTAAATTTATCTGACTGGTTTTATTGCAGCTTTGGGCATTGCAGGCTTTGAAACAGGCGATTTACCTTTATTCGCTTTTGGGTCTTCTACTACTTTCAACTTCTTATATTTTACATATTTTTTACCATTTTGTACATACTCAACGGTTTTGTATATATACTTTTCGTTATTTCTGCTCCTATTGTTTTTCCATACTATATAGTACACAAAAAGCCCAATAGCAGTTAAAGAAACAAAAGATACTATTCCGATAAATTCATATTTTTTCTCACCGTCCAATAATCCCGCAAAGCATATTGCCGGAGACAACATCAAAACAGTTAGGCATAATTTGTTTTTCATATCATGGATTTGTTAAGGATTCTATCGAATAATTAGCTTGGCATAATTTAACTAAAGCCAAAAAATATAATGAAATATTACAAGCACTAAACAAATAAAAATTATAAAGTTTTTTAGGAATCAATGCGTAGTCCATGAACGGAAAAGAGGTAAAAAGAGTTTTCTTTTGAAAGACAATCTGCTATTTAATAAAATCGTCCCTTTCTAATACTTTATAATCATTCTTAATAAGAAAGTCATTTTGATTTAATAAAACCTTACAATTTAAAAATGTCCAATTGTATAATACAACTTTATCACCTACCCAGAAATTACACACCCACTATCCGTGAAAATTCCCATGCATATTGCTACTTATCGTAAACCTGTTTACTTTTATTCTTTTATGTTAAAATAAAAATGAACATTCATTACTTTCAACATGTGCCTTTCGAGGGCTTGGGATGGATAGAGAACTGGGCAAAAGTTCCTGGAAATACAGTTACTGCTACCAAAGTCTATGAAGATACCAGACTTCCGTTTGTAGATCTTTTTGATGTTTTGGTAGTTATGGGTGGCCCAATGGGTGCTACAGAAGATGATCTGTACCCTTGGATGAAGGAAGAAAAGAAGCTTATTGAAAAAGCAATTTTGAAAGGTAAAAGAGTAATAGGAATATGCCTGGGTGCACAATTAATTGCAGATGTGTTGGGGGCAAGGATTTTTCCTAATAAAGTAAAAGAGATCGGATGGCATCCCATTGAACTTACCGAAGAAGGGCAAAAGTCTACTTTATTTTCAGACTTTAACCAACAGGAGACTGTATTTCACTGGCACGGCGATACATTTGAAACACCGAAGGGAGCAGAACATATCGCCAGAAGCAGCGCCTGTGAAAATCAGGCTTTCATTTTTGACCATAAAGTCTTAGGGTTACAGTTTCACCTGGAAAGCACACCGGCTTCTATTCAAAAAATGCTGGAAAACTGTAAAGGAGAGTTGGTAGAAGGGCCATATATCCAAAGCGAGCAGGATATTCTTTCTCCTACGTTCATGTCACGTAATAACCAATTGCTGGAAGGTTTATTAAACAGGTTTTGTAAAGACGCCCCTCGCAAAGATTAGTTGTCGGTAAAAAATAAAACTTTACCGAGCTGATAACAGGCAAGCAAAATAAATACAATTCCGATTAACCGGTTTAAATTGCTACCGTTGATTTTTAACCGGCGGCTAATCTTCTGACTGGTAAAGGCAAGTATGGCAAGTAAAAGATAGCTTCCGGTTACAATGCCTAAAATGAATACATTCAAATAGGCATCATCATTTATAATCCAATCGTTGCTTAATAAAAGCGTTCCATAAGCTATCCAGAAGGGTATCTGAAGCGGATTGATTAAACCAATAAATATCCCGTTCAGGAAGCTTTTACCTTTTTGTACCTGCTGCTCAACCTCCAATATTGCTTTATGTTCTTTTTGGTAGTTATAAATACCCAGACATAAAAAGGCCGGGATCGCTCCCACCTGGATCCAGTAATCGATATGACTATTCTCAATCAGAAATCCGCTGAACTTTAATGCAATCCAGCTATAGACCAGCTCAACCAATGTGGCACCAAGGGCGAAGTATAAACCTGCTTTAACATTTTCATTAATTGTGGTCTGAATTACTTTCAGGTTTACCGTACCTAAAGGAATGGAGCCTAAAAAGCTTACCACCATTCCTATAAAAAAATGCCAGGAATATGAAGACATTATACATCAAGTATGTTGTCACAAATTAACCTAAAAAAATTGGTTTTATTACAAGCTGGGCCAGTTCAATCTGGCCAAGAAATAGTTGATTGTCCCTTGGTAAAGAGCTAAAGCCCTGAAAATAAACTATTGAATATTTTGGTATAAAGGGTGCGCTTCCAAAATTTTATTTATTGTTGATGAATGCATATATCTTTCTCTGATTCGGGGATAATTAATTTCCTCTTCTGGAATTTTTTCCTGCCCTTTCCAATACTTTTCAGTAAAAGTATTTTTTACAAATTCACTCCAGGCCAACAGCTGATAGCCAAGCCCATGATCGATGGTGAGTTCGTCGGTGTGGTATTCCAGTTTATCAAGATACTTAGGAGAAAGATTGCCAAAGGCTATTTTTATCATTCCCCAAGCCGAGGTATTTAAGAAATAAGAAATGTGGGATAATTCATGGCCCAATACGCCTATCTGAGCATTCACCGGCATTTTATCAAACAGAACCGGATCCAGGTTATCATTTGAGTTATTGCTGATAATAACTATATACTGCCTTTTCTCCGGCCTTTTAAACAAAGCACTCCAAAGGGTTGGCCTGGTCATTAACGGGCTAATCTTCTTTTTATACCTGAAGGTGATTTTTACATCCTTTAGTTCAGGAAAATAAGACAGTGCTATCAGAGTCTGAAGCTCATATTTATCAATTAAGAATTTATTGTGTCCAAAGCTTTTCTTCAACTCCTCCTGCTCTTGCCGGCCATATAAGTCCAGTATAATATTTCTCTTTATTTGTTGGGCTCTTAATTGATTATTAAGTCCCAGAATAAAAAATATACTAAAAATCAATATAGCCTTCATGATCGGGAAATACTCCTCGCTTATATTTATAACCTTAAATGGTGTGGTATTAAACATAAACTGTAATATACAGCATCAACATTAATATGGATTCAAAAAAATACTAAAAAGAAGAATAGGCAGATATTAACCTGCCTATTCTGAAAATATTGTAAAGTTTAACTACCAGTCACCTGATGCTCCTCCGCCACCAAAGCCACCACCACCAAAGTCAAATCCGCTGCTACTACTTCCACCAAAGCCCCCACCGGTATAATAACCTCTGGATGAGTATCCTGTATATCCGCCGTCTCTTCTGTTTCTGCCTCCACCAAAAAACCTTCCTAAAAAGAAAATGACAAATAAAATAACGAGGAAAATTATAAAAGACTCACCAGCAGACCCGCCATTATCACCTTCCTCCATTTTAAACTCTCCCTGGGATAGCTGAATTATAGCCGTAGTAGCATTATCAAGCCCGGCATAATAGTTCCCCTGTTTAAACTCAGGAGCCATTATATTACTGATAATTCGTTTGGCCATTACGTCGGGTACCGTTGCTTCCAGGCCGTAACCCACTTCAATCCGCATTTTACGGTCGTCTCTTGCCACAAGTATTAACAAACCGTTGTCCTTTCCCTTCTGGCCGATTCCCCACTCTCTTGCCAATTTGATACTATAGTCCTCAATTGGATATCCATCCAAAGTAGCCAAAGTAACAACGACAATTTGAGTAGACGTCGAATCGTAATATGAAACCAGCTTTTGCTCCAGGCTTTGCTGCTCAGAAGCGGAAAGCATTCCGGCAAAGTCATTAACCAGCCTGGCCGGTGAGGGCTTCTCCGGTAACTGGATTTGCTGGGCAAAAACGGATGCCAGAGGCAGAGTTAATAAGAATAAAAATATTATTAGTCGTTTTCTCACTTGTATAGGTTCTATTCAAAAGAAATATCATCAGGAAGTTCATTCCTGTCATCATCTTGATAAGGAAAATGTTCTTTCAGCTTATCTCCAGCCATGTGTATACCTTCACAAAGCCCTTCTGTAAATCTGCCGGCTTTGAAATGTACACGCATTTGGTTTTTAATATTTTCCCAAAAATCAGGTGGTACAACGGCGTTGATACCGGCATCTCCTAAAATGGCAAACTTATGGTCTTTCATCGCGAGATAGAAAAGAACCCCATTTCTGGCTGCCGTTTCATACATTTTAAGATTATTGAAAACCTCTTTGGCTCGCTCCATCACATCTTTGGTGCAATGATTTTCAATATGTACCTGTATTTCACCCGAAGTATTATTTTCTGCGGTTTTTATCGCATTGATAATAGCTTCCTTCTGGGCATCAGTAAACTGGTCTTTTGCCATAGTCTATTCAAATTTTACTTCAGGAGTTGTATCCGCTCCCGGCTTAGCCTTGAAAAAGCCTTTAGACTCAAAGCCAAACATACCGGCAAATAAGTTATTTGGGAATCTTTTAATCGTCTTATTGTAAGCAGATACAGCCTCATTAAAATCCATCCTTGCTACAGCAATTCGGTTTTCTGTTCCTTCAAGTTGTGCTCTCAAATCAGCAAAAGCTGCATTTGCTTTCAATTGCGGATAGCTTTCCACGGTCATTAACAATCTGGATAACGCAGAAGAAAGATTGTTTTGAGCAGCCTCAAATTGCTCTATTTTATCAGGAGTCAGATTATTGGCATCTATTTTTACCTGCGTAGCACTGGCTCTTGCCTCTATTACACTGGTTAGCACTTCTTTTTCAAAATTTGCTTCGCCTTTTACCGTGTTTACAATGTTCGGAATAAGGTCGGCTCTGCGTTGATACTGGTTCTCAACTTGTGCCCACTTAGACTCTACTTCTACCTCCAGGTCAACCATTGTGTTGTAACCGCATGAGGAAAGAGAAAAAACTACAGAAAGTAAGATTATGAGATTTAAAAAGTTTCTTTTCATTGTTGATTTAAAATTTAGATTAGATTCTACGGATAGTAACAAATTCTGTTTCTGCTAAAGTTTATATTAGTGACGAATTTAAATAAATAATTATTTTATTCTTTAAGCATTTCCAAAAAATTAAATTGCCGGTAATTATTAGTTCATATTAACCACAACCATAACTCGCTTTTATTTAGGACTTCATGAAAATAACAAAGGACATATACACTTGCTCATTTGCCCTGCTTACCGATCTTTATCAGTTGACCATGTCTTACGGATATTGGAAATCCGGAAAAGCAGATCAGGAAGCAGTGTTCCACCTCTTCTTTCGCAAAAATCCGTTTCATGGCGGATTTACCATTGCCTGCGGGCTTGAATACGTTACCGACTACCTAAACAACTTTTGCTTTAATGGAGAAGACCTTGAATATTTATCAACACTGAAAGGAAACGACAACCAGCCTCTCTTTGAAAAAGGCTTCCTGGATTATTTATCCAACCTAAAGTTTACCTGCAATGTAGATGCCGTACCGGAAGGCTCTGTTGTTTTTCCGCATGAGCCGCTGGTTCGTATCTCCGGCCCGCTTATCCAATGCCAGATTCTGGAAACCCCATTGCTTAACATCATTAACTTTCAATCTCTTATTGCCACCAAAGCAGCAAGAGTAGTAAAAGCTACCCACGGAGAGCCGGTACTCGAGTTCGGATTAAGAAGATCTCAAGGTATTGATGGAGGACTAGCCGCCAGCCGGGCCTCTTATATTGGAGGAGCAGCAGCCACTTCCAACGTACTCGCCGGAAAACTTTTTGATATTCCCGTAAAGGGAACTCATGCTCATAGCTGGGTAATGTCTTTTGATACCGAACAAGAGGCTTTTAATGAGTATGCAGAAGCACTTCCAAATAACTGCGTTTTTCTGGTAGACACCTATGATACACTGGAAGGGGTAAAACATGCCATAGAAACAGGTAAAAAACTAAGAGCGCAGGGGCACGAAATGGTAGGCATACGACTAGACTCCGGCGACCTTGCTTATTTAAGTATAGAAGCAAGAAAGCTTTTAGATGAAGCCGGATTCGAAAAGGCTGTCATTGTTGCCAGTAATGATCTCGATGAAAATATTATTTCAAGTTTAAAAGATCAGGGAGCAAAAATCAATGTATGGGGAGTTGGAACCAAACTGGTTACTGCCTATGATCAACCTGCTCTGGGAGGTGTATATAAGCTGGCAGCCATTAAAGACAAAACCGGAAAATGGAATTATAAAGTAAAGTTGTCCGAACAAACGATAAAAGTCTCCAATCCGGGGATACTACAGGTGAGAAGATACTACAACGAAACCGAATATCTGGGGGACATGATCTACAACATAGAAGACTTCCGGGAAGGTAATGATACCATCATTGTTGACCCGGTAGATATTACCAAAAGAAAGAAGATGAGCAAAGAATTAAAACAGAAAGACTTATTAGTCCCTGTATTCAGAAACGGTAAGCTGGTATATACTCATCCTTCTATCCATCGGATAAGGCAACATGCACAAGATGAGTTAAAAATGTTTCATGAGGGGGTGAAACGCTTTCTGAATCCACACTCTTATCCTGTAGGGTTGGAGTTGGGATTATTCAATTACAAAACAGATTTAATCCTTAAACTCCGGGAAAAAAAATTATGAGTTGAAGCCTTTCCAGACAGAATTTCTGTCAAAGAATCTGTAACTTTGAATATCTATTCTTCAACAATAATTATTCAATGAAATCAGAAAAAAGGCTAGTATTTGGCACACAGAAGTACCTATATTTAAGGGATATGGTAGTTGAGCAGGGGGGGTTTGACAAAGGTGAAGTGGAAGTAAAAATGTTTCCGGACGGAGAGCGATATCAAAGAGTATTAACCGATGCAGACGGTAGGCATGTGGTATTGATCGGCGGGACAGTTTCGGACAATGATACCATGGAGTTTTATGACCTGGCATGTGCACTGGTAAAACACGGAGCTGTGTCTATTATCATGGTCATTCCATATTTTGGTTATTCTACAATGGAAAGGTCCATAAAACCCGGCGAGGTGGTAACTGCAAAAACCAGGGCAAGAATACTTTCTGTTGTTCCCACTACCAGTATGGGCAATAAAGTTATATTTCTTGACCTCCATACCGAAGGACTGCCACATTACCTGGAAGGTAATTTAAGACATATTCATTTGTATGCTAAACCAATAATTACCAAGGCTGCCAAAGAAATAGGAGGTGATAATTTTGTTCTTGCCTGTACAGACGCTGGACGAGCAAAATGGGTTGAATCACTGGCTAATGACCTGGGCGTTAATGCTGCTTTTGTATTTAAGAGAAGAATTTCCGGAGAAGAAACAGAAGTTGCTTCCATCAGCGCAGATGTTCAAGGCAAAAAAGTAATCATTTATGATGATATGATTAGAACCGGTGGTTCCCTGGTCAATGCTGCCAGAGCTTACAAAGAGGCTGGAGCAACATCTATTGCCGCAATTACCACTCATGGCCTGTTCACTAATAATGCTATTGAAAAAATAAAAAATTCCGGATTGTTCGAAAAGGTAGTTTGTACCGACAGTCACCCTAATGCAG
>DATCKK010000155.1:0-5351 GCA_036562325.1 Cytophagaceae bacterium
TTCTACAACTAATTTCACAACTACACTCTCTGTCATATCGACGTTAGGAGATATCCAGAACATTTATTTAACCGCCTCAATTAATACTTTCTTCAAAAGCAGTACAAAAAATAACAGCTTTATAATTTTTAACAAACACTATTTAGTATAACTACCAGGATTTCTCCTGACGTCGAAATGACAAAAAACTGAAAAAGCTATAGAAACTCATCAGGTCTGTTTACATTTATTTATTCTTCACGTTTCTCAATAATATTAATCACAATTTAACCTTATTATTTTTTTTTGAGACTTCGATTGTTAAAAAGAAATTCTCAATTGACATTCTACAACTAATTTCACAACTACACTCTCTGTCATATCGACGTTAGGAGATATCCAGCTGAAAACAATTTTATTAACTTGGCCTCTCTCTCCATTTTAATCCATTAGGTAATTCTTTCGAAGCAAATTCAATATGCAATACTCTGCGATGATTATCATTAATACTTTTATAAGAGGCATGAAGTAACAAAGGTTTCATAAACATAACGCCACCTGCATTTACACTACATACTTTAGATGACTGATTTTTACGAATTAACTGAATCTCCTTATCCTCAATTATGCCTTTAGTATGAGAACCAGCTATCACATGTAATGCTCCATTATGTTTATCTGTATCATCTAAATGAATCCTTGCCGTTAATATATCTTCAAGATATTCTACCGAAGGCTTCACTGCCTGATAACCTTCTTTCAATGTCCAATTGCTAAATCCAGGAATATCATCCTTTCTATCAACTGAAATGGTTAAGTCTTGATGCCAGTTAACAAACCAAGTTGATAATGGTGGCTTATCAAAGTAGATACCTTTAACAGGGAAATAAGCATCCCCAAAATAATTTGATAACAATATTTTCAATGCAGGATTTAAAACCATTTCTAAAACTTCTGGTATTTCCTGCAATAAATTTCGAATTGCATAAAGATCTTTAGTTCTTCTGAAATTTGAATTACTTTTACTTTCTTTTGATTGAATAATATTAATCAAGGAAACAACTTCAGATTTGGAATATATATTATTCGCTATCCCATAACCATTATTATTAATATATTCTTTCATTTTATAATTTTTAATATAAGAATTTCAATTCCATTTAACAAAACTATTTAGTAAAGCCACCAGGATTTCTCCTGACGTCGAAATGACAAAAAACTAAAAAAGCTATAGAAACTCATCAGGTCTGTTTACATTTATTTATTTATTTATTCTTCACGTTTCTCAATAATATTAATCACAATTTAACCTTATTATTTTTTTTGAGATTTCGATTGTTAAAAAGAAATTCTCAATTGACCTTCTACAACTAATTTCACAACTACACTCTCTGTCATATCGACGTTAGGAGATATCCAGAACATTTATTTAACCGCCTCAATTAATACTTTCTTCAAAAGCAGTATAAAGAAATAACAGCTTTATAATTTTTAACAAACACTATTTATTTAAACTACCAGGATTTCTCCTAACGTCGAAATGACAAAAAACTGAAACCATTATAGAATCTTACCGAAGTCTGTTTACATAATTTTTAATCACTTACTCTAATAGTACTATTTCATAAGCCAAATTTATAATTTAAAAATGACTAGTCTTCTCTGCTGCCATCATCGGCCATTCTTACCATCTTGGGTGTAAACTTAGCCAGTACCTCTACAAGATCGGATTGGAACTTCATAACTGATTCAATGTCCTTATATGCCATAGGCAGTTCATCCAAACCTCCTCCTATCAACACTACCCCATGCTCCTTTAATACCGCTCTCATATCCTTCATGGTAAAAGTTTTTATACAGGCAGTTCTGCTCATTTTCCTTCCTGCTCCATGAGAAGCAGAGTTAATGGAAGATGCTTCTCCTTTACCTTTTACAAGAAACCCCGGAGCAGTCATAGATCCGGGTATAATACCCAATACATTTTCTGATGCCGGCGTAGCTCCCTTTCTATGGACTATCACTTCCTCCCCATTCAGTACCTCTTTCCAGGCAAAGTTGTGATGGTTTTCAACTCTGCCCAATATGGTTCCACCTATAGCTTTTGATATTTTATTATGAATTACCTCGTGACAGGCAGAAGCATAATCACCGGCAAGATTCATTGCCAGCCAGTATTCCTGTCCTTCGGCTGAGTCCAGTGATAAATACGCCAGGTTAGCTGCTTCACGCGGAAGTTTACATAGTTCCTTTGCCAACTTTGTATAATACCCTGCTATAGTTGCACCAAATCCTCTTGATCCGGAATGAGATAGCAATGCCAGATATTTACCTTTTGGAACATTCAATAAAGCTTCTTCTTTCAATATCTCTAGTATTCCGAATTCTACGAAATGGTTACCCCCACCGGAAGTTCCCAACTGGGAAGCGGCCTTATCATATAAGTTTTTAATAAATGGCGTTGCATTAAATTCAGATTTAGATAAAACCTCATGGTCTGATCGGAGATGGCCAGTCCAACTAGCACCAGCACCAAACTTTGTATGAGCTATCAGCTCTCTTTTAAATTTGCTTTCATTGGTTTTGAAAAAATCTTCATCAATATCATAAATAGTTAAACTCATCCTACACCCGATGTCCACTCCTACTCCATAAGGAATTACAGCGTTTTTAGTGGCCAATACTCCTCCAATCGGCAATCCATAACCCTGATGTGCATCAGCCATAAGGGCTCCAGCTACTGTTACGGGCAAACGCATCGCTATATCCATTTGGTTCAAAGCACCCGCTTCAATATTTTCCTTGCCAAAAACACTGTATACTTCTCCCTGGTCTTTCAAAGGTATGATAGCTTCTTTGGCTACCGGTACTAACAACTCCATAGCAACAGGTGCTAATACCGGATCTTCAATATAACTAGAAGGGTTTGTCAACAGGTTTGACAATACTGATTTTAGTTCCTCCACTTTCGTCTCTTTCGGAAAAGCTTCCAATGCCTTTAATGCTATACCTATCACCTTTCCTTCCGGATAACCCATTGAAAGCAAATCTTGTCCTGTCAATAAAAATGTACTCATAAATAATTTTAATCTATTAGTATCAACAACTGATATAGTTATAAGTCAGTTGAAATCGTATTTATTGCATATATCTACAAAACAAAAAAGCCCGGGACATAGTCCCAGGCTATAAAGATAAATAATTAAACAAACGAAATTTTAATGCTTCACAAATCTCTTGGTAAACACTCTGTCGTTGAATGTTATAATAATGTTGTAAATACCTGCATCCAGCGAAGATATATCCAACATATTATCTGAGATGTTAGTATTCATCACCTCAAAACCATTAACATCGATCACTCGAGCTGTTGAACCGCTTAGGTTTGTACCAAATTTGATGAACAGGTCGTTGCTTGCAGGGTTTGGATACAACTCCATGTCGTTTGCATAATCAACACTGTTGTATGTTTCAGAGCTGGTAGACATTCTTGCTGCACCTTGTTTGGTTATCTTAAACCAGTTAAGATTCCATCCGCCTGCCTGTGCATAGATACCAAAATTGTATGTACCTGCATTTACATTTATCGTTTGATAGATACTTGTCCAGTTTTGCCATCCACCGGTAGAAGGAACATTAATAGCTCCTAATTGGATAGATCCTGCATTCAAATCAGAAGATAATCTTCCACCTCCATTTTGGCTCGCCACTCTGTATTCTACAGTATAGGCACCAGAAGTAGGGAATGTTACATTGAAATAAGCCATCCAGTCACCTGCGTCAATCCAGCCAACGTTTTCTCCACCTCCGGCATCATAACACTGTTCTTTTTGAACACCGCTCATAGCTCCATAATTTTCTGCCTGAATAGTAATGGTACTTCCGGTAGTTGTTCTCTTTCGAACTCTTACAGAAGTTGTTTTGTCATTGAAAGACCCTACGCAAGAATTATCGCTGGTAATAACCATAGTAGCACCACCGAAATTGATATGCTCGTAAAGCACAACTTCATAACCAGCGTTTACTTTTACAGAAGAAATGTCATCGTTTAAAGCACCTCTTGCAATAAGATCATTCATATTGTAATCTCCCTCAGGAAGGCGTATAGCATATCCGTCATAGTTGCAGTGCTTGTATAAGGTGGCTACTCCATTATTATTATTGTTGTTATTATTATTGTTGTTGTTGCCTGATTTTACCACCTGATCAATAGCACTTAACAATGAATTAGCTCCTGAAGCATCCTGAGCCAATTGCCAGATCATAATACCACCGGCATTATCTTTTGCCATTTGTGTTTTTTGCTTAATGGTAGGAATACCATTGTATCCATCTCCACCATGCCAGTCAGAGTTTGGATTGGCACCTTCTGCCAGCAACTGATTGTATGCTTTCCAGCTTGGTCTTGCATAGAAAGGAACTCCAACCACACACTTGTTAGCTGGGAAGCCTTTACTTTTATACATATTCAATGCATTTACGGCAAAATTATAAGAAGAGTGGTGTGATTCTCCTGTATTATCATAAGCCATAATGTTTACAAAGTCCACATACTGAGCCACAGATCCCAGGATTCCCTGAGAACTCCAGTTATCTGCAGGAGCAGCAAAACTTAATCCTTTGCCTCTTGGCTTTAACTGATTGGACAATTCTCTCATCAGAGCTACAAAGTTATTGGCAGAAGCACCTGCATCCGGATATTCCCAGTCCATATCAACACCATCCAGATTATAGGTATTAACCAGATACATGATATCATTAATAAGTGTAGCTCTTTGGCCAGCGTTAGCTGCAATAGATTCAAATATCGGATCAAGCGGAGCTCCCTGATCGCTCCAACCACCTACGGCAATAAATACTTTCACACCGTTGGCATGTGCATTGGCCACGATTTGTTGTAAATAGCCCGGGTTTTCAATTGGCTTTAATCTTCCACCCCAGGTAGGAAGGGCAAATGAATAGTTAATATGCGTTAATTTATTATACTGTATAGTGGTAGGCTGCCATGATACCGCATACCCTACTACTTTAAACTGAGCATAAGAAAACTGGCACAACCCTAGTGTAAGGATCATTACTAAGGCTACTTTTAGTTTCTGTAGTTTTAGATTCATAATATAAGAGTTAAGGTTAGTTTTATAATGTTTTTCGATTATTTAAATAGGATTTTTTTCAGTCGCTCAAAATGAAATATTTCAATATTATTTTTAAATTTTTCGTGAATTCTAAGGTAAGGTTTGGGAAGAAAGAGACAATATTTAACCCCGGACAAAATCCATACACTCTGAAAGTAACTGGATTTCTAAACGAAAAATCCTACTAGCGCGCACTTGTAAAAAACCTAATAATCAATATATTACAAATGAGACTTAAAT
>DATCKK010000175.1:0-3574 GCA_036562325.1 Cytophagaceae bacterium
CGTTAAAACTGCCTAAAAGTTTCTCTGAACTACTACTTTTTTTCAGCATTTTTTCAACACATCATGAATTTTCTCAATAAAATACAACTTCTTAATTTATAAGCTTTTGAATTATTCACTTTAAAACCTTTTTTTAGCCTATATTTGCAGGAGTAAACAAATAATCATGAGTAACGAAACCATAATATTTTCTATGGCGGGAGTGAATAAAATATTCCCTCCCAAAAAGCAAGTTTTAAAAAACATCTATCTATCCTTTTTCTATGGAGCCAAAATCGGAGTGTTGGGATTAAATGGTTCCGGAAAATCGAGTTTATTGAAAATAATTGCCGGAGTTGACAAAGAGTTTCAGGGAGACCTGGCTTTTTCTCCTGGTTATACCGTTGGGCTTCTGGAGCAAGAGCCAAAGTTAGATCCGGATAAAACCGTTAAAGAGATTGTAGAAGAAGGCGTGCAGGAAGTAGTAGATCTCTTAAAAGAGTTCGAAGCCATCAATCTCAAATTTGCCGAACCAATGTCGGACGATGAGATGAACGACCTCATCGAAAAGCAGGGAAAAGTTCAGGAAAAACTGGACCAATACAACGCCTGGGAACTGGACAGCAAGCTTGAAAGAGCTATGGACGCATTGCGCTGCCCTCCGCCAGATGCTAAAATTGCTAACCTTTCCGGTGGTGAGAAAAGAAGAGTGGCCCTTTGCCGCCTTTTATTAAAAGAACCGGATGTACTTCTGCTCGATGAGCCTACCAACCACCTGGATGCCGAGTCTGTTCATTGGTTAGAACAACATCTTCAACAATATAAAGGAACGGTTATAGCTGTTACCCACGACCGTTACTTCCTTGACAATGTAGCCGGATGGATACTGGAATTGGATCGTGGAGAAGGTATTCCATGGAAAGGGAATTATTCTTCCTGGCTAGAGCAGAAAAAAGCCAGATTAGCACAGGAAGAAAAAACCGAATCCAAGCGCCAGAAAACACTTGAAAGAGAGCTAGAATGGGTGCGAATGTCTCCTAAAGCACGGCAGGCAAAATCCAAAGCACGTATTAGCGCCTATGAAAAATTATTAAGCGAAGAAAGTAAACAAAAAGAAGAAAAACTGGAGTTGTTCATTCCTCCAGGGCCAAGGCTGGGCACCAAAGTTATTGAAGCTAAAAATGTTTCTAAGGCATTTGGCGACAAGTTATTATTTGAGAATTTAAGCTTCAGCCTTCCTCAAGGTGGTATCGTGGGAGTTATCGGCCCAAATGGTGCGGGTAAAACCACTTTATTCCGACTGATTACTGGTCAGGACAAACCAGATTCCGGAACATTTGAAGTAGGAGAAACTGTACAAATCGGTTACCTCGATCAGGAACACCATCAACTGGATCCGAATAAAACTGTATTTGAATTAATTACCGGAGGTACCGAACATATAATGCTTGGAGGCCGTCAGGTAAACTCAAGAGCCTATGTAAGTAAGTTTAACTTCTCAGGAGCTGACCAGGAGAAAAAAGTAGGCGTACTATCCGGAGGAGAGAGAAACAGAGTACATTTGGCAATGACGCTTAAAATGGGAGCTAACCTATTGCTTCTCGACGAACCTACCAACGACCTTGATGTTAATACCTTAAGAGCTTTGGAAGAAGGTCTTGAAAACTTCGCAGGATGTGCCGTCGTAATCTCTCACGACCGTTGGTTCCTTGACAGAATTGCCACACACATATTGGCATTCGAGGGCGACTCTCAGGTTTATTGGTTTGAAGGTAACTTCAGCGACTATGAAGAGAATAGAAAGAAACGTATGGGAGATGTAGAACCAAAGAGAATCCGATACAAAAAATTAGTATAAACTATTAGTCAAGCCAGTCTTCCCAGGACTGGCTTTTTTTTAAATTTACATTTTTATAGATAACACTAGTAAAACCTTTAGCGTAAATCGCTATTCAAAAGCTTTCCCTAATGAAACTCCTTCTAAAAATTATCTATCTCTTTTTTCTTCTCCTAATACAACAAGATTCCATATTGGATTATAAAATCTAAAAAGGTAGAATATAAACCAATAATCCCTGCCAATACTTCTTTTATAGCGACCATCAATCCTTCTGCCATAAAGGAAAATTTAATTTTAGATTTTATAAAAAACAAAGGAAGAGTTAACAATAAAACAGCTTTAGAATCCATTCAAACGATAGATACAGCACTTACCGAACTATTCGAAAATGCTCAAAGTAAAGGTATTTCGATGGATCAATTGATCTATGTGTTTATAAAGAAAGATTCACTATTAACCTATAAAGGAATTTCATTTTTTGTTAATGATGAGAAATAATTTTCTTAAGCATTATACTTCTCTGAAAAAACAAAACAATGAGGCTTACATTGCTCAGCTATCTTCCAACACTTTTATTTATTACACTAACCACTCAGCCTTATACATAAGTACTATGAAGATTGTACTAAAATAACTCCACAAACATTAACCAACTAATCACTAACAAAGAAAACTCATTTATTAAAGATCAATGATCCTCTCCTGTCTCATTTACTATTGACGGAAATTTCCTTTTTTCACTCACCGGATTAAATTTTCTAACCAATACTCAAATAACCGGTACACTAAACTTTACTACTGACCTTGTAGAAATGGCAGACTCTCTTTTCACTGCCTATATTAAAGACACTACCAGTAAAGCAATATTTAATTCCATCGATTTATTAACTATTGAATTTAAAAAGGCCGATCCTAAAATTATACAATATAAGATACAGGCCAAACTTGCAGCCCATCACTTGCTCAATGATTGCAATCATATATTTCATCAACGTCATGTTCATGCGTATCTTCAAATTGTAATTCCTGATCTTCGATGGAAGGACTACCTGCATTGACCCAACAAGTAAAGATAATATCGCCTAATAATTTCACAGCTGCTCTCATTTGTCGTTCAACCTGTCCTGAAAGCCGTTTGTGATATTCGGCTGAATATGCCCGGGCATACACTTTCACCATCATATTCCCCCTTTCTTCAAAAGCATATTTCTTATCGGAGGGCCATACATCATTCAGCGATTTCTCTATCGACAATACAGAGTCCACGGCATTATGAGTCTTATATACGGCTTGCCATATGATTGAATCTATATTGGCTACATAAGAAGCTTTACCTACAAAAAAATCATACTCTTCAAAAAACAACTCGGGTAGTCTCGATTCCCAAAAACTATGTATTCCATGCTGGTTAGTTAACTGACCATTATAATTCCGGGTGGTATGTAACGGAACATGAGCGTCTCCTATATAATGGCCTATATCAGCAGAAATTTTCAAAATACGTTTTGCATCTTTTTCCCTGAAGGCATCTGTCAAGTGCCCGGTTAAAAAACTAATATACCAGGGCACAATCCCATGTGCCATCAATGTATCTTCAGTAAACTTCTCAATCGCCTGCTTCCAGGACAGGAATTTTAATGAATCTTTATAAGCGCCATAAACATCCAGATCAATATAATGCCTTGGCGCCTCATTTTCGATAATATACCTTCTCTTGTCCGGATTAACCGCCTGCAGAGTGATATAATCTATATG
>DATCKK010000176.1:0-3581 GCA_036562325.1 Cytophagaceae bacterium
TGCCATGTTCCGCGACCCCAATAATGCCTTACTTCCCAATTGGAAACATCTACCGGTAGGTTATCACGGAAGAGCTTCTTCCATTGTTATATCCGGAACGGAAGTAAAACGGCCTAAAGGACAAATAAAAACGGAAGCCCCTAATCCAATCTTTGCGCCTACCCGATTACTGGACTTTGAACTGGAGATGGCCTTCATAATAGGTAAAGATTCTGAACTGGGAGAACCTATACCCATTGACAAAACGGAAGATTACATATTTGGATTTGTTTTGTTTAATGACTGGTCAGCAAGAGATATACAAAGTTGGGAATATGTACCACTAGGGCCTTTTTTATCCAAAAACTTTCTGTCTTCTGTTTCTCCATGGATTGTAACATTAGAAGCATTAAACCCTTATCGTGTAAGCGGGCCAAAACAAGATCCGCCTGTGTTATCTTATTTACAATCTACAGGAGATAAGAACTTTGATATACAACTGGAAGTATCGTTAATACCAGAAAATAGTACCGCTACTGTTATCTCCATTTCCAATTTCAAATACATGTATTGGAACATTTGCCAACAACTGGCCCATCATACTATAAATGGTTGTAATGTTAAAGTGGGAGATATGATGGCTTCAGGTACGATTAGCGGGCCAGATAAAAGTTCATTGGGATGTATGCTTGAATTAACATGGAGAGGAACCCAACCCATTAAACTATCGGACAATTCGGAAAGAAAGTTTTTGCTCGACGGAGATACAGTAGTCATACGAGGCTTTGCAGCAAAAGATGGAAAGAGAGTCGGATTTGGAGAGGTTTCCGGTAAAGTAATCCCTTAAACTATGATTATTAAACCAGAAGATTACCCTGTCAATGAATTTCATTCATTTTTATTAGGTGCTGTAGGCCCCAGGCCAATAGCCTTTGCCAGTACTATTGATAAAAATGGCAATGTTAACCTTAGCCCTTTCAGCTTCTTTAATGTATTTAGCTCCAACCCACCTGTATTGATCTTTTCTCCGGCAAGAAGAGTTAGAGACAATACTACTAAACATACTTTAGAAAATGTAAAAGAAGTACCTGAAGTAGTTATAAATATTGTTAACTATTCGATGGTACAACAAACCTCTCTGGCAAGTACTGAATATGATAAAGGTGTTAACGAGTTTATCAAAGCAGGCTTTACGGAGGCACCCTCTACCAGCATAAAACCACCAAGAGTAAAAGAAGCCCCGGTTTCATTTGAGTGTGATGTAATACAGGTAATAGAACTCGGACAATCCGGAGGAGCAGGCAACCTGATTTTATGCAAAATAAAATTGGCTCACGCTAAAGAAGAAATATTTGATACCGGTTTAAAAATCGATCCCAATAAAATAGATCTGGTAGCCAGGATGGGAGCTGACTACTATTGCAGAGCAAGTGGAAAAGCATTATTCGAAGTACCAAAACCCTTGCAAACAAAGGGAATAGGCATAGACAGGCTTCCTGAAAAAATTAAAAGCAGTACAGTATTAACCGGAAATGATTTGGGCATGTTGGCTAACATTGAACAACTTCCGGAGAAAGACACCATTCAGGACTCTTCTGTGCTCTCTTCCATCAAGGACATATTGAGCATTACCGATCAAAATAAAAGAGAGTTGCTGCTACACATGGAAGCCAAATCATTGCTTGCCCAAAACAAAGTTACCGAAGCCTGGAAAATATTACTACTATCGCTATAACCACTTGATTTTTCAATATTTATTATCCCAAAGACATCGTTCACAATCGTTTTAACGTAAAACAGGTTATACTATAAAAATATCCTGAACTTAAACGAGGTGGCTTATGGAACTAAATGAAGTAACCCAAAAACTTCCCCCTCATCTCATGCAATTTGTAATTGATCAACCTTATAATCAATATACAGCAGTTGATCAGGCGGTATGGAGATATGTAATGAGGCAAAATTACAATTTCCTGAAACATGTTGCTCATGAATCTTATATAGAAGGATTAAGAAAAACAGGTGTAGGCATAGAAAGCATCCCTACCATGTATGGCATGAATCGTATTTTAAAAGAGATAGGATGGGCCGCAGTTGCAGTAGATGGTTTTATTCCTCCGGGTGCTTTTATGGAATTTACCAAATACAATGTGTTAGTTATCGCTGCTGATATACGTACCCTGGAACACATCGAATATACCCCCGCACCAGATATCATACATGAATCCGCAGGACATGCTCCTATAATTGCAGACCCTGAATTTGCCGCCTACCTGGTATATATCGGCGAAGTAGGCAGTAAAGCTTTCTCCAGTAAAAAAGATTTTGAATTATATGAAGCAATAAGGCATCTTAGTATCATTAAAGAAGATCCTAATACGCCACCAGAAGATATCATTGAAGCTGAAAAAGCCATTGAAGAAATATCTGCCAATATGGGCGAACCTTCCGAAATGGCTCTGATAAGAAATCTTCACTGGTGGACCGTAGAGTATGGCTTAATCGGGACTTTGGATAATTTTAAAATATATGGTGCCGGGCTACTCTCTTCCATAGGCGAAAGTGCCAGCTGTTTAAAACCCGAAGTAAAAAAACTTCCCTATACAATAGAGGCAGCTTATTGCAATTACGATATTACCAAAACCCAACCTCAGCTATTTGTTACTCCTGACTTTAAACATCTGACTGTAGTTCTCAATGAATTTATGGAAACCATGGCTTTAAAACATGGTGGTACAAAAGCCATTCAAAAAGCCATTCGGTCGGAATATACTGCCACTTGTGTCTACAGTTCAGGGCTACAAGTATCAGGGACATTTGTATATGTAGAAGAAAACAACTCAGATACACCGACATATTTTACCATTGAAGGCCCTGCCGCACTAGCATACAAAGACATAGAATTAAAAGGATTTGGCAAATCCACTTTTCCATCAGGTTTTATAGCCCCTGTCGGGTGTTTCAAAGACATTAGCAAATCTCCTGAAAAACTTTCGGATGACGAACTAACCAGCCTGGGCATTGTAAGCGGCAGAACCCTAACATTGCCTTTTAAAAACGGTATTATAGTTCGAGGCATCGTAAAAGATGTTATCCGTAATGAGGAAAATCTGTTAATGCTAATAACCCTTACCAATTCCAGGGTTTCATACAAAGACCGGTTATTGTTTGAATCGGACTTCTATGCATTGCCAATAGGCGAGAAAATTGTTTCAGGATATGCAGGTGCTGCTGATATAGAAGCTTACCAACCTACTGCAAATGTCCCCAGAGAAAAAACGCATAAGATAAACTATGATGTCAAAACACAAATGCTTCACTCTTTATACCAGCAAGTAAGAGATATTCGAGAAAGCAATGAGAACATATATCTGCTGCCTAAAATTTGGCAAATGACAGTAGAGGATTTTCCATCGGACTGGCTGCTATCAATGGAAGTGCTGGAAATATTACATAATACAGGCAAGTTCCCGATTATAGAAAGAGAGATAAAAGAATACCTGGAAGCTAAACAAGAAAAAGAAATCCACCTGAAAAAGTTAATTTCAGATGGATTAAAGCTTATATTCAATAAAAATGATGAGAAACAATAAATACAGTGC
>DATCKK010000186.1:0-2350 GCA_036562325.1 Cytophagaceae bacterium
GGCCATGGGTATGAGACTTAGATTGACTTTGAAACCAAGTGCAAATAGCTTTTTTTTATATGAAGGTTACCTGGATGACGTTGTCCTATTCTTCAGGCAACTTTTTAACAATGAACACGTAAGTGTTACAGACTTTTTGTCGTCCAGGAAAATATGCACTGACAAGGGCATCTGGCTTATTGGCAAGTCAAACCTGGTTATCTGTTCTCCATTTTTACAGAGCCTTATGAGAGAAATTGTGCTTTTGTCAAGAAAACAACTTATTATACAGGAAAATACATTAGAAATCACTAACGTGGAAATTTGCAGGCAGAAAACACTTTATGAAGGACTCCTTCTTTCAGGTGTTTATTCTTATTCCGGAAGTGACTATCTTGAGTACGAAAATTCTCCCGAATTGTTCTCTGAATGCTTAAGACAAAACTTGTTAGATATATATAGAAAGATAAACGACCAGGAAGAACCAGAAGACAAGCGTTTTTTCATCAGCCTCAACAAGGCTTTCAAGAAGCAGATCATTCTTGGTAAACCGACATACAGGGGAATTTTCGAAATATTCGGCTCTCCTGAGTTGTGCAATATCTTTAACCAGTGCTTCGTAACAGGCCGGTCAAAAGTTTCTGAAAGGGGTTGAGTTTTAGTTATGTCAAAAAAATTGATGGCAATACTAGGCGCCAATGCGTATGCGAAAACAACATATGAGTTTAATCTGCCTGGAAATCAAACAGATACTTATACAGGTTATTATTCTACTGCTGCCATTGCGAAAGCTCTTTTAAGAAATTCAAGGGCAGATGATGATTTCCGCGTCGTGGTTTTTTTGACTAGAGAAGCTAGAAGAAATAACTGGGAAAACAGGCGTATCAATTCCTCGGAAAAAACCTTGGAAATTGGTAAAGGACTGGAGTATGAGTTAAAAGAAGCAGTTCCACAACTCAGCCAGCGTACCAAAACCGTCGATATAATGGCCGGAATAAGTATTAATGAGCTTTGGTCCATCGTGAGCACTTTACTTAATGAAATAGAAGACGGAGACGAGGTATACGTGGACATCACAACCGGTTACAGGTCAATTCCCCTGCTTTCATTACTGGTAATCAATTACGCAAGGATCATAAAAAACAATGTCAAAATTAAAGGTATCTATTACGGCGCTTTTGAGGCAAAAAACGAGGAAACCGGCCATACGCCGGTGTTCGACTTGTGGCCGATGATCGAGGTGGCAGACTGGTCATATGCCATACACAGTTTCTTCAAACATGGAAGTGCCGCTGAAATCAGTGATCTTCTCGAAGGTTCTGAAGGAAATACTACTGAAGATTCAAAAAGCTATTTCTCCTCATTGGGAAATCTTCTTAAAAAATTCAGTGAAAATATACATATGACCAGGGGATATGACCTGATTTTCAAATATGAATATGAAGACCTAAAAAAATGCATGAACGACATAGTCAAAGATAAGGACAGCAATGATACAGGTAGTTATCCTGTCGCAAAAGCACTTATTGAAAGAATAAGCAATATCACATGCAATTATGGTAGAGATGATTTAACAAACGGTTTTTCAGCTGTAAGGTGGTGCGTAGAACACAACCTCATCCACCAGGGTTTCATCCTGCTTCAGGAAACCGTGGTTACTTGTCTCATTTATATGGCCGGACTGAACGAACAGAAATTTATCAATAATTACAAATTAAGGGACCTTTTCAAAAGGGCTCTCGAAATGAAGTATAATTATACTAATAATAGACAGCAGTTCAAAAAACTTACTCTTAACCTTTTTAACAGTAAAATGTATCAGCAATTGAAGAAAAACCAAACCATTATCGACTACCTGTGCAATTTATGGCCAAGACTAAAGAAAAACTCATTGTCAAATAACAGCGCTAATAATAAGCAAAGCTTTCCGTCTTATGTAACAATTGATTATGTCAAAAATATGATAAAAAGCAATGGGGAAAGGTATAGAACGAATTGTGGCGACAAAGAGATTGATAAAGATTTTGTCAAAGAATTCATCAATGAGCTTGACCCGAAAAAAATCACAAAGCATATGGCAAAAGAAGAACAAGATGAAGCAATATCGCTCATCAGCTTTATAGGCAATTGCCTGACCGGTTTTGCGAAAATAAACGGGATGGATGACAAATATTCCTGCCTTATGTATGAACTCAGCCAAGTAAGGAATAATCTTGCACATGGTGGTTTTAATGACAGAGAAGTATACGAGCTCGTCAATATCCACAAAAAGTGTAATCCTGGAAGCGATGTGCCGAGCAAAAATACCGACGATTTATCTTTTAAAGATATCATGAAAATTATCCTGGAAGAAATTTGTGATAGTATGGAG
>DATCKK010000190.1:0-2234 GCA_036562325.1 Cytophagaceae bacterium
ATGTATCTATATCTCCATCCCATGAAAAGACAGTCATCTTTACAGGGGTATTCATAATGATATCTATAGAATCATTGTTTTCACCATACTTAGCTTTCAACTTACGATATCCTTCTGTTCTCCTGGCAACATCTTCTATAAACCGGGGAATCTCTTTTCCATTTTCATATATCCATGGATTTCTTCCCTTCCAGTGTACATAAAACTTACTTTGTAGCTGCTTCATATGCTCCTGCATGGCATCCTCCGCATGTTTTTGAATTGTAGCATCAATTGTTGTATAAATTTTCAATCCATCAGCATACAAATCTTTACCATTGCTTTTACACCAATTCAATAAATACTTACTAACGGTACTTCGAAAATAAGTAGCCAACCCATCCGTATGGTTCTCTACCTTATAATCCAAGCCCAAGTCCTGCTTTATCATTTCCTTATATTCAGACTGAGAAATTTTTCCGGCCTGAAACAATAAGTGTAGCAATACATTTCTTCTCTCTTTGGATTTTTCAGGATTTAAAACCGGACTGTAAGAGGTAGGAGCTTTTAATAACCCAATCAACACCGCCGACTGAGGATAGGTTAAACTATCAGGACTTGTATTAAAAAAAGTACGCGCAGCCACTTTTATTCCAAACGAATTACTTCCAAAGTCTACTGTATTAAGATACATAGTGAGAAGTTCCTCTTTAGTGAAGTTTTTCTCCAACCTGACTGCCAATATCCACTCTTTGACTTTCGCTATTAGCACACTTACCCCGGGTATATATCCTAATCCCCCTTTCGAAGTCTCCACCCGTGTTTTAAATAAATTCTTCGCCAATTGCTGAGTAATTGTACTTCCACCTCTCGGATCTCCTTTTAGCATGTACCAAAAGATGGCCAATGCCCCTTTTAAATCAATGCCGGAATGTTCATAAAACCGTTGATCTTCAGTAATAATAAGGGTTTCTATAACATTAGGTGAAATTTCTTCATAGTTTACAGGGCTACGATTTTCTCTAAAATATTTACCAAGCAATACATTATCAGCAGAATATAATTCAGAGGCTAAATCACTTTTTGGATTTTCCAGGTGATTTATTCCAGGCATAGTGCCAAAAAGCCACAGGAAGTTGATTTGAACAAGAAAAGTAAAATAAACAAAGTTGATTACTACGGAAGCAAAAATGGCATAGGAGGCACGGACTATTTTATCATATTGCCATTGCACAAAAAGATTCCTCATTTTTTATTACCAAGGGTTCAGATTTTTTCTTTCCATAAAGAGACTAATCTTCCTCCCGGGTAATAAAAACATCTTCTGTTTTTTTCTTCATCAGATAATTCTCACGAGCAAACTTCTCCAACTTTTCCGGATTATTTAACAAGGCTTCTCTCTCCTGAAGCACTTCTTCTATCTTTTCCTGATAATAGGCCTTTTCGTTATATAAATCTTTTAATTTTCTATTCATCCGAAATTGATTGCGAAGATCATTAGAGTCAAAAAATACCATCCATATAAAAAAAAGCACTGCAAAAATAAAGTAAAAGCTTTTTACAAATTTGGGAAGTTTGGACAGCATAGCGAGATTTATATATCTGTTCTAAAAATAGACAATTCGAAAGAAATAAAAAAGTCCCTTTGTCAGGGACTTTTTATAATTACTTTCTGAAGTTCTTACCAGGGAAATAAGCTGCATCACCCAACTCCTCCTCAATTCGAAGAAGCTGATTGTACTTAGCCATTCTGTCTGATCTGGAAGAAGATCCTGTTTTGATCTGTCCTGTGTTAAGAGCCACAGCAAGGTCAGCGATCGTAGTATCTTCAGTTTCACCAGATCTATGAGACATAATGCTTGTATAAGAGTTTCTTTTAGCAAGGCTTACAGCATCGATAGTCTCAGTTAAAGAGCCAATTTGATTAACTTTAACAAGAATAGAGTTACCAATTCCTTTATCAATTCCTTCTTGTAAACGCTTCACATTGGTAACGAACAAATCATCCCCAACCAACTGAGTTTTCTCTCCAATAAGGTTAGTTAATTCTTTCCATCCATCCCAGTCATCTTCCGCCATACCATCTTCTATTGAAACGATTGGATATTTTTTCACCCAATCTGCCCAGAAGTTAGCCATTTGAGATGAAGTTAATTTTTCACCGGAAGATTTTTTGAAATGATATAACTTGGTTTCAGGATCATAAAATTCAGATGCTGCTGCATCCATTGCGATAAATACATCTTCTCCTGGTC
>DATCKK010000198.1:0-3739 GCA_036562325.1 Cytophagaceae bacterium
ACTGTTGTTCCTATAATAAACCTGAATGGATACGGTTCCTATGCAGAAAATGTAGCTCCCGGTTCAAAAGCTATAATTTATGAAATTCCAATGAATTCTGAAGAAACCAGTTTCCAATTAAACAGCCTGACGCTTACCACGAAAGGGAACTATCAATTACCAGATATTGGAGCCGGTGGTTTTAAATTATGGTATTATGATGGAAATACAGGAGAAAAAATAGAGTTAAAATCTGTAGCAGCTGTTGCAAGCGGTTCTGATATTGTATTTTCCGGAATTGATAAAACATTTGAACAAGGTGAATACTATAGTCTTTTTATATCTGTAGATATTGCTTCCAATGCAACGTTAGGAAATACAATAGGACTTGAAGCTTTAAAAATAAGCAATATTATTTTTGATCAACAATACGGGTTTCCTACCTGGTCAAGCTTTCAAGAGGGCAATCTGATTACGGTAGCTATTCCATCTATTACCATTGGTTCTAAGTCAACTCCTGCATCGTCTGTTTCTCCAGGTTCAGTTAGCAACGTTGTTTATATTTTGAAAATTAAAACGACTAATTCAAGTGCATCGTTTAATCAGCTTACATTTAAAACTTCAGGTACATTCCAGGCTTCAGATATAAACAGCTTTAAACTATATGTTGGCGATGACCAAGGAATAGAAGATTTTGCAGGATCTGCAACTCCTGTAACATCTGGAGATGACGTAGTATTTAACTTTGACGATGCTACTCTTGATGAAGATGATGAAAGATACCTATATCTTACTGTTGACTTTTCCAATACAGCAGTTATTGGAAGAACTTTAAGAATCGAGCCGGTTACTCCTTCTAATATTATAGCCACCGCTGGTACTATTACCGGTACTACTACTGCAGGAGGAATTAATACCATTACCGAAACTTCAGTTACATTTTCTCCAGTCGGACCTGCTGCCGGCACTGAATCTCCCGGAACTCTTCTATTATTACATACTGTAAAAGTAGATGTTACGGGAGCTAACGCCACATTTAATGGTGCTGATTTCACCCTTAACGGTACATATCAGGTGGAGGACATAGATTCCGAAGAAGGTTTCTATCTGGTATATCACTATACACCTAATATATATGATGAGTTAAATAGTGAAGATATAAGAATATTAAGCAATATAGATAACACACCTATATCTGGAGGAACATTAAGTTTTCCAAATTTTCAATATGATCCTGATAACGGATTCTCCCCAACTATTCCTGTAGGTACAGGTTATATTTCAGTAGTTGCCAGCATAAGCTCTACTGCCACTGTTGGAAATACGTTACAACTAAATACTTCCGGTATCTCCAGCTATACTTTGGCATCCGGAACAAAATCGGGTACAACTGGTAACGGCGGCGTTCAAACCATAGGTGCTCCAACAATTACCATTAGTAATGTCGCAGTACAGGCATCCAATGTATCTCCAGGTACAAAGCAAATAGTTTATGCATTCAAAGCTGATGTTGCTGACGCAAGTGCCATTCTTAAAGAACTTACCCTTACTACCGCTGGAACATATCAGGATGGAGATATCTGGTCTTTTACTTTATACATGAGTAATGATGATATATCAACTTTTAATATTAATAACCCGCAGATTGGTAATGAATATGTTGGCTGGACAAGTTCTGTACCTACAGGGGGAACACTACAGTTTGATTATTTAGACTTTGAACAAATTATTCCTGGGACCAAATATTTCTATGTGATAGCTGAAATTAGTCCAAGCGCAACAATTGGAAATACCATTAGTTTGGTAGGCCCTGCTTCTTCAAGTGCATTTTCTTTCATATCAGGAAATGTCAACGGAACATTTCCAATGCCTGCCAGTGGTATTCAAACCATTACTAAGCCAACCTCTATAAATGTAACTTATCCTGCTTTATCAGGCACCAATTTGACTGCGGGGACTAAAAATAATGTAATTTATCAATTTAATGTAACTTCCACAGGAGCTAATGCTGTTCTGGGCTATGTTGATTTAATTACTGATGGGACTTATACCATAGATGACATCAATTATTTTGGTATTAAATTTTGGTATAATACTACCAATTCCTTCTCCGGAAGCTTTTTACTGGAAGATAAAAATGCTGTACCTTCCAATAGCTCAATATCCTTTTCAGGAAATAATACCAGTATTCCGGCTGGTTCAACAGTGTATTTCTTTGTTACAGTGGATCTAAATTCAACTGCTACACCAGGACATACTATCAGTATCAAAGATGTTGAATACATTCATTTCTATTCCGGAACACCAACCGGAACACCAAATACAGGTTCTGAATTTACGATAGTTTCTGATGTAACCGGATTATTCAGTAATACCTTTACAAATGATGCAGTTATCTATCCTAACCCTTCAAAAGCTATGGATATAGTGAAGATAAATACATCATCTAATAGCTCTAAAAAAGTACATATCTATACTGCATCCGGAATATTGTTATCAACCTATGAAATGACAGGTAACGAGTTAACACTGGAAAACATGGAAAAAGGTATGTATATGATAACTATTCAAAACAATGACACTAATCAAATAGAAACTAAAAAGCTGATCGTCGAATAATTGGTTTTGATTTATCAAAAATATTAGAGACTGCCGTGTCGGCAGTCTCTTTTCTTATATAGTATACAAAACATTCTTTACTTATCCAGTACTTTTTCAAGCACATCCCAAACATTGTCAGCTACTATCTTTTGGCCTTCTACATTAGGATGTATGCGATCATCCAGATTTAGTTCAGGCTCTCCTGCCACGCCTTCCAGTAAAAAAGAAATCAGATGCACTTGTTCTTCCCGGGCTATATCCTGATATAGCTGACTGAATTGTTTAGCGTATTCAGGCCCCATGTTAGGCGGAACCTGCATTCCGGCCAATACTATCTGAGCATCCGGATATTTATTTTTAACAGTATGAATAATATCTACCAGATTTTGCTTTGTCTCTTTCAACGGTAGTCCACGCAACCCGTCGTTTGCCCCCAACTCCAGCACAAAAATATCTACCGGCTGATTTAAAACCCAATTTACCCTGCTCTTCCCTCCTGCTGTGGTTTCTCCGCTTACTCCGGCATTTACTACCTTATATTTTAAACCTAATGAATCAATTTTCTTTTGAATCAATGAAGGAAAGGACTGTTGCGGATCTAATCCATAACCTGCTGTCAAACTATTTCCAAAAAATACTATCGTTTTAACATGCCTGGATGTATCAGCATTGTCTGCAATGGTATCTGTTTCTATATTTTCTGACCTTATCCGTTCCGGCTGTGACTGACAGGATAAAAGCAGAATTATCAAAACATTTAAAATAATAGCAGAACTAAGGAACTTTTTTATTTGTTGTCCAATCATAAATTTTTAATATTTATCAGTAAAAATAATATTTTCAAACAATGTAGATAACAAAATTCGTAATGAATGAAGTTTAGGTATTACAAATAAATTTATTATAAAACTTTTTGATATGGCCGAAATTCTGAAAGTAGAGCAGGTAGGAAAAACCTATTCAAGCGGAAATCATCAACTCACCGTGTTGGATAATATCAGTTTTTCCATTAAAGAAAAAGAAACCTTTGCAATCGTAGGCCCATCAGGTAGCGGCAAAACTACATTATTAGGTTTATGTGCAGGCCTGGATAGTCCTTCCTCTGGCAACATTACCTTATGTGGAAGTACGTTAAATCAAATGAGTGAAGACGAAAGAG
>DATCKK010000380.1:0-3154 GCA_036562325.1 Cytophagaceae bacterium
GTATCAATGGTTCCGTGGGCGGAAATCATGATAAACTGTGTGTCCTTTCCTAGTTCCATAGCCTTGTCCAGTAGTTCAATACCGTCCATTTTAGGCATTTTTACATCGCAAAGAACTACATCGTATTCGTTTTTACTGATGAGGTCAAAAGCTTCTTCGCCATCCTTTGCTTCTTCTACCGTGTATTTTTCATATTCCAGTATTTCTTTCAAAGTGACGCGAATGCTTTTTTCATCATCCACTATTAATATCTTAGCCATAAGCTTGGACGTAGTAAAATGATTAATGTTCGAATATTACAAAATTCCGGGTAAAAAATAAAAACTGTGAAAGCAAGCCTATAAGCCGGGTTCTGTCGAGTCTTATCATTTATCTGGCCCTGATGTCACCATCAGGGTCTAACGACCTACCCATCCTGCCGTTGTTACACAAGAGCGAGCAACTCTTCTCCCCAAGGGGAAGCAGGACCTATTTGGTCTTTCAACCCGTAAGGTTTACCCCAAGTAACAGTCACCTGTTACCGAGTGAGCTCTTACCTCACTTTTTCACCCTTGCCAGGGGCTGACCAAAAAGCAGTTGTATGCTAACTGTTAGGTATAGTCTCGTCGAAACATTAATGAATGAAGTTCTTTTCTTTCTGTTCCGACTGTTAGTAGCTTTACTTTTTGGTCAGCCCCTTCGGCGGTTATTTTCTGTGGCACTATCTGTTCCTTTCATTTTACCTGAAAGGACCTTCCTGTTAGGAAGTACGGCGCTCTGTGTTGCCCGGACTTTCCTCTCTCCGTTGTTCACGGATAGCGATAAGACAGCTTGCAGTCACAGTCTTTAAAGATACTATTCTTTATCTTTTTATAATTACTTTATTTGAACAAAAGTTGCGCCATAGCCGAATTTCTCCTTTTTCGCGTCTTTGAAAAAACGGATGTTTTTATTTGCGGAAAGCCTTTTTTGAATTTCGTTTCTTAAAATTCCGCTGCCTGCTCCATGGATAAAGGTGATATCTTCCATTCCTGTGGCTATTGCTTTTTCCAATGCTATCTCGAATGTCCTTAGTTGAAGTTCCAGCATTTCGGAAGCATTCATGGTCAAATGATCTTTAGTAAGTTGTTCTATGTGGAGGTCTATTTCTGGCTCCGGCCTTTCCAGTAGTATTACTTCCGGCTGGGTTTTATTGGCTTCCACTTTATTTAATAACTGATCAGCATCTACCTTTATTTGATCTTTATCTATCTGATACAAGTAGGCAGATTTGTTAATTACAGGAGCTACCTGACTGCTTTTAAAAAAGGAAGATGCTTTGAATTTATTTTTTTTAAATAATGGAGGGAACAATGAAGATGTGCCGTTTCTGAAGTAGATAGCCTGAATTACAAAAGTGGGCCATGACTCAAATTCCGTTACATTAACCTGGTGGATACTTTCTTCGGAATGACTTTTTATTGTTCCTGAATATACTCCTTTGTAACCATTTTTATCTTCTTCTCCAAATGTCAGTAACAACTGATAATCGGTTTGGTTGATTAAGTGAACAGTAAGAATTTTATCATTAAATGGAACAAAGGCAAGATAAATGCCTTTACTAGTATCTTCTTTGGTAGAAGTAATTACTTCTACGTAATTGCTTTCTCTGCTGCTAACAAGTCGGTTTTCTTCGCTGGAAACAACTACAATTTCAGAACGGAGTACAGGTATGCGAAAACCATCTTCTATTTCGATCTCTACCTGCTTTTGATCTATGATTCTTTTTAATATGCCTTCTTCTTTGCCTCTCAACAGCCTTACTTTATCTCCGATTTTCATAACTGTACTTTCTATTAAATTAACCTTTTATTGCCTAAAACCTCGAATTACCCAAATTATACAGACAAATTTCGATACAAAGATAGGTTAAAGCAGGTTTAGTGTCAGGATATTTCTCACATTTATTTGAAAACAGATATGGTGCTTATCGTAGTTTCTGTTTAGAAATAGACAGGGTGAACTTTTATTCCTTTCCTGTTAAATTCTAAGGCAGGGGAGGGGATATGTATCATATTTAATCCAAACAGAATTGTTCTTACCCATTTCTTTTGGGTGGGAATTTTTTCAAAATCAACATCCAGTGCCAGGTAATATTGGCGGTAGCTGTGGTACCCATTATCTCTATTGGCTTTGGGATCTCCAAAAACCATTTCTTCTCCCCCGTATCCGGCAGATAGGTTAAGCCAGGAAGGAAGTTTTGAATTTTTTAGGAATGACTTCAGATTAAAGGAAAGCCAATAGGTTTGTCCGTTATAATCTTTTAACAATCTTTCCTGAAAGTTTTGCCCCAATGTATTGGGCCGCAGGGAAGCATAAGGGCTGAAATGAAAAGAAAACTTAGGTGTTATTCTTATCTCGTCCCATAATAGGTACTGCCCCAGCACCAGTCCCGAACCTGTGGTATTGGCAATCAGGTCTCCCCAGGATGCTCCGTATTCTGGGGAGAATCCGTCAAAGATTTCAATGGGAGTTTGAAAAACTATCCCGGCTAATGCCCCCCAAAGTGCTTGTTTTTTAGAAAGCCCTGTCCATTGAAATAATTGGATAAACGCTTTGCTTTCGTAGTAAGCAGTATAGAAATGGCCTACTTTATCGACTTGTAACCATTCATGATTGTCATTGAAAAAATGAAAAGAGGTTCTCCTGCTTTCTTTATACCATAGTTCATTGAGCCCTATTAATCCTCCTGTGTATACAGCACCGGTGGTAGCAATGAGAGGAAGAAATTTTTTTCGTACTAATACAGAATCTTTAGCATGTTGAGGAAATGCTTTAAGCGTGAAGATGCTTAAAAATAATATAGTGATGATGTTTTTCAAACTACCCTTAATAAAGTTAAAAACTATGATGTTTCCGCTCTTACTCTATTTCTTCTCGCTTATCGTGAATGTTTTTGGGTTGAAAAAAGGTAGTGTCGGATTTTGACTTATTATCGTTCTCGTTATTTTCTTCTTCCTCTTCGTTGAGTTTTTGCTCTTCTATTATTTCTTCTACCTTTTTCTTCTTGGAGAAGTTGAAAAATTCTTTCAGGTTGTTAAAACTTTGAGTGTGTAATATACTGAATCCGGCAGAAGTGTTCGTGTTATTAGTAATGTTGGTGAAGGAGTTGTTTTGATTGATTCTGTTATAAAGC
>DATCKK010000205.1:0-6485 GCA_036562325.1 Cytophagaceae bacterium
CCAGGGCGGAGTACAGGCTGGATGAAGTTTTTCCTTCGGACCATATTATTGAGTTTACCGAGAAAAGCTTGAAAAATCTGGGAGTTGAAACGATCGATCTGATGCAGTTTCATGTGTGGGAAGATGGCTGGGCACAGGATGAACGATGGCAAAAAACGGTAGAAAAATTAAAAAAGGAAGGCAAGATCGGGGCCATGGGAGTTAGTGTAAACCGGTGGGAGCCGGAGAATTGTATTGAAACCCTTAAAACCGGGCTAATTGATGCTGTTCAGGTAATATATAACATTTTCGACCAGGCACCGGAAGATAAACTGTTTCCGGTATGCAGGGAGTTGGATATTGCCGTAATCGCCAGAGTACCTTTTGATGAAGGGACACTTACCGGTACATTGACCAGGGATACTAAATTTCCGGAAGGAGACTGGAGAAATATTTATTTCGTGCCCGAAAATCTGATACCCAGCGTGGAGCGGGCAGATGCATTAAAGCCATTAGTGCCTCAGGGTATGACTATGGCAGAGATGGCTTTACGTTTTATTCTTAGCAATCAGGATGTGGCAACCACCATACCGGGAATGCGAAAAATAAAAAATGTTAAGGCAAATCTGGCAGCAAGCGATGGGGCAGGGCTAAACCGGGAATTATTACAGGCCCTTAAAACTCACCGTTGGGACCGGACACCTACCTGGTGGTCATGCTAGGTGGCGAAAATTATTTTCAAAACTTAGTTTGATTTGAAAATGGAAAAAACTAAGTTTGTATATACTTAAAAATACAAGCAAGATATAATGTTAACTATTCAAACTTCTAAGCCGGTGAATTTCAAGACAGTTGCGTGCCATAAGGCAGGTGGTTCGGGGCTTATTTGATTACTGAATAGTTATTTACAATATAACCAAAAGCCCCGGATCAATTTCGGGGCTTTTTTCATTTATAACATTTATTATGACAGCTAGAAATATAAATAATATTAAACCCGGCGTTCACAATGTAACTTCTGTGAAGACAGCATCATTGTATCCCGGGCCATAGGATAAGTTGTTATATATCTTAAAAAAAGCCCGGGTTTAAATCCGGGCTTTTTGTTTAAAAAGCTTTTAACCCGATAATAAAAATACAATGTAAAACTAATGTTATGATTACCATGGAGAACAATAAGGCAGAGCAAATCAGCCTTGCACAAAGCGAAGAGAAGAAAACTTCTCAATTATTGATACTGTTGGCATTTGCCGCAGTGTACATTATATGGGGTTCCACTTACCTGGGTATTAAGTTTGCCATTGAAACGTTCCCTCCGTTTCTAATGGCCGGCATTCGCTTTGTGGTTGCAGGTGTCTTATTATATGCTCTGGGAAGATTCCGGGGGGCGGAAAGGCCAGCTATCCGGTATTGGAAGTCTTCCGCCTATCTGGGATTGCTTTTATTAGTATTGGGAAATGGTGGGTTGGTTTGGGCTGAGCAACGAGTACCTTCAGGTATAGCAGCTTTATTGATAACCGTAGAGCCTATATGGGTAGTATTATTGCAATGGGTTCGTAAAGACGGAAGTAAACCAAATTCTGTTATTTGGATAAGTTTTGCTATGGCCTTTGCAGGGATGATGATGTTGGTAGGCCCTGGTAATTTAGGGGGAATATCACAGGTAGACCCTTTAGGCTTTGTTGTTATTATGATTTCAACATTAGGTTGGGCTGCAGGCTCATTAATGGCGGCAAATGCAGAAACGCCTAAATCTCCTATGATAACTACCGGTATGCAGATGATTTCAGGAGGTGCGTTATTAATGCTGGTGGCAACTTTTGCAGGAGAGTGGCAGTCATTTAATATTGAAGCCATATCCGATAAATCATTATGGGCCTTTCTTTATCTGATTGTGTTTGGTTCGATTATTGGATATTCTGCTTATACTTATCTTACCCGGGTAGTAACCCCAACCAAGGTAAGTACCTATGCTTATGTAAATCCGATTGTGGCAGTATTCCTGGGAGCCTATATAGGAGGGGAAGAAATTACGTTGCAAACAATTCTTGCTGCCGGATTTCTTATAGTGGCCGTTGCCCTTATCATATTGAAAAATAAGTAAAGGCTTTTATATGAAATAACTGAAGTTGCCGGATGTATAGTGAAATGGTTGGATTTAATTCTATCAACTGTTTAAAATACATTTGGCAACTTTGTGGTGATAAGATGAAATAGTAAAATTATAATAAATGAAATTAGAACCTAATGTGTCTGTGACACTAGAAAACTCACGCGTACAACTTATTCCACTTTCTATGGAATATCTGGATGATTTGTATGCTATCGCTTCTGATAATTCATTATGGGCCTGGGGGTATCAGGCGTATGAAAATAAAGATCAGTTTCGTCAGTATATTTTTCAGGCATTACAGGAGTATCATGCTAAAGCTTCGATTCCCTTTGTTGTCATAGACAAGGCATCTGGTAAAGTAGCTGGTTCAACACGGTACGCTTCTATTGTTAATCAACATAAACGAGTTGAAATAGGATATACCTGGATAGGGAAAGCTTTTCAGGGAACCGGATTAAATAAAGCCATGAAATACGAAATGCTGAACTATGCTTTCGATATTATGGGTATGAACCGGGTAGAATTGAAAACTGATGTATTAAATGTTCAATCCCGCAAGGCGATTAAAAAGCTGGGAGCCAAAGAAGAAGGTATATTGAAAGCGCACATGGTATGTGGTACCGGAAGAGTGAGGGATACCGTTTATTATAGTATTATCCAATCGGATTGGGCAAAAATAAAGGAAACTGTTTTTAGTGAGTTTGTACATCCTTAGATAAGATTAAAAATAAACTCAAAGCCTTATTATATGATTAATAGGCTTTTTAAATTTTGTTGTTGTTTCGATAAAATCTCTACTTTTGTAACAATTGATAATAGTTAAATATAGCAATACATTATAGTTGAAAATTTTGCTGATCTTGAAGTAACATCAATATCAATAAAAAAAGGTGCCTTTCGGACACCTTTTTTGTTTCAACTCTCAAACAATTGTGTAGCCTGGACAATTGTAAGATTAAAAAAATTAGAAAGTAAAGTTTTTAGAAGCAGCCTGCTTTTTGATTGAGTTTAGCATAGCATTGTCCAACATATTTTCATCGGAAGAATTTTTCTTTTGCTCAGCGATATATTCCTCTCTTTTCTTACTTAATTCAGTGATTTCATTTTTGATCTTATCTCTTTCCGCTTTTTTCTCCATTACATACTTCTGCTTTTGTTCATTGGTCATGGATTGCATTTGTTGCGGCAAGTCCTCTTTGGGTATTTTAGTTATATCCACTTCCTTTTCTTCTATTGCATCTACCAGGTCCCATGAGGAACTCTTGTATACATGCGTGCTCTTCGATACTGTCCTGTTTACACTATTGGCTTTGCCATATTTCTCAGCATTCATATCCTGAGTTATTTGAGCTTCTTTCTTTTGCTTGCCAAGGCTTCCATATTCCAGATAAGTGTTATTCAATTGTTTGTTTAATTCAAGAATTCTGTCATCGTAAGGAGAAGGAATGAATACCGTCTTTCTGTTTTGCTCAATGCTCATATAACTTCCACCGCCCAGATCAGCTCCATCTTTCCAGTTGGTGCTAATACCTGCTTCATAGTTTCCGCAGAAAATAGTATTTACTATAATATTCTTCTCCCTGGCCGCAGCCACTGCTGTTCTGTAGTTCACACTCCCCTGGGTAAAAGGCTCATTTCCTGCAATAAAAATAACCTGTAGATCCATGCCATCGGTAGACCAGTCCAGTTGATTGGTTGCTGTCTGGATCGCATGTCCGCAGAACTCACTGCCTCCATAGGTTTTTAAGCTAAACAAGTCAGCAGATATTTTGTCGAGGTCATTGGTGAGAGGTGTTACCAGGCGTATATATCCTTCACTGGCAGGCAAATGGTCATTTCCATATTCATATAAAGCAATTTGTATTTCCGGTTTACCACCTTCACACTTGGCGCCAGCCAACTCATTTACAATGGTCCATAACTGCGATTTGGCCTGATCGATTAATCCATCCATACTATTACTTGTGTCTAACAATAAAGCAATCTTAATCTTTCTGGCTTTCGTTTCAGTCTTAGATACATTATTTACTGATAATCCAGAAGATAAAACTTTAGTAGCGGTTAATCCTGAAAATAAAATCAGAATCATAAACACAGTTATGAACAAGGTTTTGTTAAATGTCGTTTGAGCTTTCATAAGAATAATAGTTAATTTCTGATTCTAAAGTACATGGATGCATCGTTATATAAAATGTATAATGAGGGAACCAGCCACATGACTTAGGGAAAAGGTAGTTTGAATGAGGGAAAATTTTTTAAGTTGTTAATCAGTTATTTAGGTTTGAACTTTGTATCTTTGAAGTAGTAAATTCAGTTGGGGTATGAGTAATTTAAAGGTGATATTTTTCCTGATGTTGTTAATAGTAACCGTACAGGTGAACGCACAGGATAAGAAAATTAAAAGCTTGAGCAGTTCAAAGTTGGATATATATGCACTCATCAATAAAGCAGAAAGAGTGGCAGACAAAGATCCCAAAGCTGCTTTGGAGTATATAGAGCAGGCATTGTCTATAAGTATTCAGGAAAAAGACAGAGCTGGAGAAGCCGCAGCCTATAAAGCTTTGGGGAACATTAATTTAAAGAAGTCATTATATGCCCAATCCATTGATGCTTTTCAAAAGGCTTTACATGTATATCAGGAATTGAAAAACAGGGCAGAGCTTATAGAATCATATAAAGGTTTAGGAATGGGATATGAAGGTTATGGTAATTATGATAAAGCCATTGAGCACTATAAGCAGGGACTGGCTATTGCACAACAGGATAAGAAAATAGATGAAGTAGTATTTATAAAGAACAAGATCGGAGATGTTTACCTGAAACAAAATAAGCCGGAAGAAGCCTTGCAGGAATACCAGCAGGTATTGAAGTTGGAAGAAGAGCGTGGTAATAGTGCCGGAGTTATTGCTGCCAACAATAATATTGGAAATGTATATCTCAAAGAAGAAAAGACAAGCCAGGCCAGAGAATATTATGAGAAGTCACAGAAGATAGCAGCTAAGAATGAAATAGAAGAAGAGGTAGTAGAGTCGTACGATAATATAGGAAAGACACTACGAAAAGAAAAGAAATACGAAGATGAGCTGGCGGTTAGGAAAAAAACGATTGAGGCTAACACCCGGTCGAATAATCAGGAAGCCCTTTCTGAGAACTATCTGAATGTCGGTACAATATATTTAGAGAAGAATGAAGTAGATCAGGCATTGCCCTACCTGGAGAAAAGTATAGAGCTTTCTAAAAAGCTTGGAAAACTGGAAGAGCAGGGGCAGGCACATCAGGCATTATCAAAGGCATTTAAAGAGCAGGGAGATTTTAAAAAAGCACTGGAACATTATCAGACCTATGTGATGGTAAAAGATTCCATATTAAGGCAGAAAGAAAAAGAACTAACAGCTATTGTTAATTACAATGAAGAATTAAGCCTTAAGCAAAAGCGAATAGAATTGCTGGAAAGTAACAGGAAGATCAATGAACAGACTATTGCTTTGTTAAAGAATGAGCAAAAGTTTTTTCAATTAATTATTGTGGCACTTACCATAATATTGGTGCTGGCTGTAGTTAGCGGATGGATGATTTATACGAATGCGAGAAAAAGAAGAATTGCCAATCAGATCCTTGCATTGAAGTCATTAAGAAGCCAGATGAATCCTCATTTTATTTTCAATGCCTTAAACTCCGTAAACAACTACATATCCAAAAACGACGAAAGGTCCGCCAATAAATATTTATCCGACTTCTCCCGCTTAATGCGTACGGTAATGGAGAATTCTCAATATGAATTTATAAGCCTTTCCACAGAACTTGATATACTTCGTTTGTACCTTTCGCTGGAACATGCACGGTTCAAAGAGAAGTTTGAATATGAATTAATAGTTTCCGAAGATTTATATCCTGATCAGATAGAAATACCTCCGATGCTTATTCAGCCATATATAGAAAACGCCGTATGGCACGGGTTAAGATACAGAACGTCCGGTGGTGGTTATCTGAAAGTAGAGATCACAAGTGAAGGCAATGTATTAAAAGTGGTTGTGGAAGATAACGGGATAGGGAGAAAGAAATCGCAGGAGCTGAAAACCGCTAACCAAAAAGATAAAGTATCTACAGGGTTAAAGAATACGGAAACTCGTTTAAGTATTATTAATGAATTATATAAAACCCGTATGCGGGTTGAAATAGAAGACCTGGATCCTGTTAATGAAACAGGAACTAAAGTTACCTTATTCATAACACCGGCAAAATTACAGGCAGCATGAATTTAAAAGCAGTAATTATAGATGATGAAGAAGCCAGCAGAGATACACTTAAAAACTATCTCACGAAATATTGTCCCGATGTAACTGTGCTCCAACTGGCCGATTCGGTTAAAACCGGGATCGAAGCTATTCATACC
>DATCKK010000206.1:0-3232 GCA_036562325.1 Cytophagaceae bacterium
CATATACACCACTCACTTCTTGCGCATTGGCCGCAAATGCAAGTCCAATGAAAAAAAACAGTAACAAAGGAACTTTTTTAAGTATAGCTTTCATGGATATATAATAATTTTAGTTCTTCATATTTATACCTATATGTTTAAAACAACTATTCAGGCAAGAGCATTCTATATTTGTTGAAAAATTATACTATAAAATAAGGAAGTTCTTAAGGAAAGCAGATTTACGATATCAATTAAGTAAAGAATGTAAAAGAATAAGAGGCTGCCCGGATAGAGCAGCCTCTCTTAATAATTCAATAATTGTAACAGCGCATTTTTAAACAGGCAACACGGGATGCAGTTCTGTAACGAGCCATATACAATCCGTGTCTGCATAATACTGATGCCAGGGATATACAAATTGAATATCCGGCGTAGTTATACAAAACAGATCGTGTGTATTGCCTTCCGATAGCTTTATATCTTCATACAATGTATCGAATGAATTTTCTTTGAACTTTTGCATCCGTCCATAGCCCATGATCTGCGTATGGTATTCTATAAAACTATGCTTATTGTGAATAGCACAGTGCGTATCGGCAGTGGCATACCAAAGGTTGATTATAACTTTAAATCGTACAGTTGGTATTTCACAATGGTTTTCCGACTTCGTTATTTCCCCCGGATTGAACCGAATTTCTCCAAGCTCAATCTGAGGTGACCTCCACAGTGGAACTCCCTTCAAAGCATCGCCAAATATCTCTTCGGCAGGCTTCCAGTTTTCATTTAATATTACGCTTCCGATATTGGCGGTACTTTTTAAAATTACCACCAACATAGCATCTTCTGACCGAACAACGGTATCTCTAAGCATAGATGACTTCATAGGAGCTATGGATTTGACCGGCTCCTCCAAAACATCTATCTCTTTAAGGCCAACATTGACAACTATAGCATTCTCCCTAATTTCAAGATTGCACGGACCGGTCAAATAATAGCCTTCGAGATTATCACTGCTGAAATCAATTTTCCTCGTTGTTTTCTCCAGATTCAATACTTGCATTTTGAGATAGTTTATTTTTTAATGGCATTTTATTTAAGTGCACGAATAAACGAGGATTGTCATCTTCGTAATAAAAACGTACTTTGTATCCTAAAGTAGCAAAGTCCTGTTTTCCGTCAAGATTAAAGTCTGCCAGGGCAATTCGGGCAACCGACTGATCAAATATTCTGATCGTATCATAACTGTTAAATCCTCTTTCAGAAGGATATCCATAAATCAAGCCTTTAGGAGCTCTTGGAAAAGCCACAAGAAATTCATCGGTATTATCCTGATTGAAATCATTAGTAATTACATAGTGCCCCACACTAAACCCCTGATCGTCCACATGCCCATATTTGTTCAGTACTTTGCGTACCCATTCATTGCCTTTCTTCTGATAAGCGCAAACCGTACCTCCATGAAATGGTTCAACGGATACTATGTATTCCGCACTTTTCCCCTTGATTTTACCTGCATCTGCTGTATTGGCTCCTGTAAACCAGAAACGAGTAATTTGTTTTCCTGTCTCCGGATCTATAAAGTCAGCAAGTGATGTATCTCCTTTAGAAATATTTTCTATTTGCCATTTGCCATTTCTGTCATAATACAACCAGGATATACCTTCCTGACTGGCAATAAGCAATACATCATGATCGCTTAACTTAGGATTTCTTGTTACCATACCATCATGAATCAGTCTAAAGGTATTATTATCTATCATGGTCTTTTCCCACTCTTTGGCATTCAATACATCATTCGGTTTGTTATAAATAGCCACAGGTAAAACAGAGTGTATATTTCCTGAATCACCAACCACCGGCAGGGAAATAATTTCCAGCGTCTGGTTTTGAGTGAAATATCCTACCGCCATACGGTGCATGGCCATATCCCTGCCTATGTACCTTCTCTCCCATTCCTTATTTACTCCCGGCCCCGGATTCTTTAACCAAAAGATATATCCGCCACTTTTTAAACAATGTTCAATATCTCTTCCATAACTATTGCACATAATAATATCAACCAGTCCATCTCCATCTACATCTTCTTTGTTCATACCCACAGGAGTTTCCAAGGTATAAATCACCTGACTTTCCCAGGTCTGGCTGGTGTCGTCCAGGTTAACACCCGGATTGGTAAATAAATATACTTTGCTTTGGAATGGCTCATTGGTAACCGTATCATACCCTCCAAGCCCATAAGCAACAATATCTGGATACTTATCATTATTAAAATCATCAGCTACTAAAAAATAGCTGTCTTCAAAAGTAAAATCCTGACTGATAAGAATAGATTTAAAATAATCATTCGCTTTAGCCGGACCGACAGACCCTTTGAATATTTTGGCGTCTTTATTCTTATTTTCGCAGGAGTAAAAAAGTCCTGCCACAAGAAATAAGGCAAGCGTATTCATCAATACCTTGTTAATAGAAAATTTTCTTTTAGTAATCATAATTTAATTTTGGTTGAATGGTTTGCAAAAGAACTTGAGCGTATACTATAAGTAGTTTAAATATCTGCTTAAAGTAGAAAGTTGAGCCATTGATTTATTCAACGGCTCACTCTTATTGATAATAAACAGACTTATAGAATCGCTTTATTATTTGTATTGTATATACAAGTTAAATGCAGGTGCATTTTGACCGATGATATAATCATCAGCAGGAGATAATTGATTTTTATTCAGATTGTCCAAATCGGAAGGATAAAACAACTTGACAAAGGTAGTATGTATATCCGCATTATAATACCACGCATTATCCGAACTGTTCCATAGCTGATTGGCCATATCTTCCGTGCTGCCGCCGTATATATGTCTTATGTTGTAATCGTTATAGTTCAGATTCTTTGCAGCGAGATGAATATTATTAATATTATTTTCCTGCTCAGAAGGATCATGAAGTATAGCAACAAAGATATGATTTTCAAATGGCCTAAAATTGTTATGTACCCAGTTCAATGATACTTCCCGTACTTTTTCATTGATATAACTGTGTTTTATAACGGTTTTCCTGTATTCACCTTTGGCTTCTCCGTCTTCTCCACGGTCAGTATCCCCCAAAGGAGCAGAAGATCTGCTTTCGCCATCATCGGAGTATAAGGCATATTCACCGTAAGGTCCCGGATAAATATTTAAGGTAACCGGATTAGGCAGGCCTTTGGAATTTAACTCTCCTACCCACTGCTCTACTTCCTGAGTTGGAATAATGGCCC
>DATCKK010000221.1:0-2243 GCA_036562325.1 Cytophagaceae bacterium
GAGAAGTACCGAGATATTATAATGGAAAGATCGGGACAATAAAGCGTATAGAAGGAGAAAATATTTTTATTGAATTTCCGGGAAGTAACGAAGAGCTTTTATTGGAGAAAGAAGTATGGAGAAATGTACGTTTTAAATACAGTCAGGAATCTGATCAGATTGAAGAAGAGGAGTTGGGAACCTTTACACAATATCCGGTTCGTTTGGCCTGGGCCATCACAATTCATAAGAGCCAGGGGCTTACTTTTAATAAAGCCATTATAGATGCCGGAGAGTCTTTTGCTCCGGGACAGGTTTATGTTGCATTGAGCAGAATGTCTTCTTTGGATGGATTGGTGTTGCATTCTAAAATTGGTAATGATTGTATCAGTAGTAATGAAGGTGCTATAGCTTTTGGTGAAAGGGAACTGGCTATGGAAGAATTATTGCAACAATTGAAAGAAGCTCAGAGAAAATTTATTCATCAACGTTTATTAAAAGCATTTGATTGGTCTAAACTTGTGCTGGAGCTTAAACAGTATATGGAGGAGTTTCCAGTTGTTAATATTATGTTTCAGAAAGATGCAATGAGCGTTACTGAAAAATTATTGCAGGTGACTGCTGAACAGGAACAAACTTCATTACGCTTTATAAAGCAATTGGAAACACTATTGCTTAATGCAGAAGAAGATAAATATAACCAACTTACTAATCGTATTAAAGCTGCTTGCGAGTATTTTTCAGAACAATTAGATAAACAACAGCTTCAGTTGCTTAATGAACATCGGGAAAAGTTGAAGTTAAAATCAAAAGTTAAGAAATACCTTAAAGAAGTAGATAAATTACAGTATCTTTTTTCTAATAAAAAAAAGATACTGAAGGAAGTGGTGAAACTAGCAGAGGGCTTGAAAGAAGGGATGGAAATAAATAAATTATTAGAAGAGGCAGTGGTGGAAAAGAAAAGAGAAACAGAGGAAAATATATCGATAAATAAAAAAGATAAGTCAAAGCCTGTTAAAGGTGAAAGTCACTTAATGAGCCTTAATTTATTCCGGCAAGGTAAAAGTATATTGGAAATTGCGAAGGAAAGGGGCCTGGCAGTTGGGACTATTGAAGGCCATTTGATAAGTTTTATTCCTACAGGGGAACTTAAAGTGGAAGAACTGGTAGCTAAAGAAAAGATAGGTATAATTATGAATAAATTGGAAGAATTAGGCGAGGTGTCTTCTTCTGTCATTAAAGAAAGTTTAGGAGATGGATATAGTTATGGTGAAATAAGAGCGGTATTGAGTCATTGGAAAACAGGGAATAGTGAACAGCAGTAATATAGTGGAGAAAGTGAGCGGGAGAAACAATAACAAAATACATATAGTACTATGGCAGATCAATTATTAGTTAATAAAGAGGTTCAGTTGGAGAAATTTTCTGGTAAAGGAGGATGGACGTTTGCACGCCTGCCGGAAGTGCCTCAGGAAAAATCAAATCCATTTGGATGGAGAAAAGTGAAAGGCTTTATTGATGATGTGGAAATAAAACAATATCATTTAATGCCAATGGGTAATGGCCAGTTATTTCTTCCTGTTAAAGCGGCTATTCGGAAGAAGATAAAGAAAGAAGCAGGTGATTGGGTAAAAGTGGTTTTATATGAAGATAATGCGCCTCTTGAAATACCTGAGGAATTTTTGCTTTGCCTTAAAGATGAACCGGTTGCTTATAAGCATTTCCAACAATTTTCTGTTCAGGAACAAAAGAAATATATAGAATGGATCTATTCAGTAAAGACAGAGCAACTAAAGATAGATAGAATGGCTCTGGCAATTAATAAGATAGCTAAAGGAGAAAAGTTTAGTAATAATAAGTAACAGAAAATGTTTAGTAAGAAGACAAAGATGAATTTTAGAATTTAAAGCTTTTAGAATTATCAATTTTTTCTGCCGTTCCCTCATTCGTTGCTGCCGTTGGCTCAATGGTACATTTTTAATCTTTAATCTCCGGATATATTTGAGCCTAAAATTTTAAAATCAGTATGTTTAATAACCAGACAAAATTCAGAAAGTTATGGAAGTCAGGAGTATTGGCTTCTGTTATGTTGGCATCGCTTTGGGGAAATCCGGCGATTGCTCAGACAAAGTCCGACAAGGATTTTGAAAAACATGAAAAAGAAGGCAAGTTAAAAAGGCAAGAGTATTTTGAGAAAATACATCGCGCTGCTCCTAATGTTAATTATAAGGCTATAGATGATAGCATTCGCTATAGCTTATATG
>DATCKK010000223.1:0-3030 GCA_036562325.1 Cytophagaceae bacterium
CATATAAGCAGACCATACATCGGCTGCCCCTGCTGCATCTGACCGGGTAAATACTTTTATTTTATCATTATTACTATCCACTCCGGTAGCTTCGCCCCAGGTGGTAATTTCATTCGTAAGGAAAATCTTACGGAACTCATCCTGGCTTAAGCCTTTTTCCATCAGCACATCAATCAATGGATTAGAAGGATTAACTGTTGGAAGGACAGCATCTTTACAAACAGCAACATGCCATGCGCCTTTTTGTTTCTCTTCTTCTTTGATTTCTCTGCTGAACATACCCAAATGGGCAGCACCTGAGAGAGCATCGGACATACCTTTACCGGCTCCTCCGGCAGAAATATTAAATCGCACATCCGGATGCAGTTTGGTAAACTCTTCTGCCCAGATATTGGCCAATGGATACAAAGCAAATGCCCCTGAAAGGGTAATATTTCCTTCTAACCGATTAGGATCATTGGACTTATTTTCTCCACCATTATTACCACAACTCCATATAGCAATTCCCAAAATCAGGAAAGTGAATTTTAAAATGATCGGGTTTTTCATAATTATAAAGTATTAAACAAATATACAAACTTAATTTAGCATATCAATTATATAGACTTATAGATTTTTAAAAAATCTCATTTTTTTGCTCCCTGCTTGAAAATATCAAAGGCGTTCAAACACAATTCTACATAGATAAAGTCCGAACTTTTAGTATGTTGGCCCAAAACCTCCTTTTGCCTGTTAATTACAAACTCACCATTGGTGAAATGGATATAGCCAATATTGGCATCCATAAATTTTGTGGGCTTAAACCTTACCCGCGAATCCAATCCATGCCCCAGAAACCTGCCGCTATTACCCTCGCTATCACGATTTTGCACGCCCGAAAGCAAATTATTAAAGCGGTCAGTGGAACTAGCCAGCCAGTAATAACTATAACCACCGTCTATTTTAACTCCTTTTACCGGCTCGAACTCCACTTTTAACTTTGGAGTAATTATATTTTCCATGATGATGTAATCATCTGAGGACCAAGGGCGGGCAAAGCCATAAAACCGTTCAAAGCGGTTATTAACTTTATCATTCGGGTCTTTATCGCCTGTTACATAACCAAAAAATAAACTAAACCGGGGTTTCCAGGACATTTCTCTGAGTACATAGCCCACTTCTCCGGTGACCGAAAAAGCCTTGTGCTCCAGTTGGCTGTCTTTGCCAAATTGTTGAGTATAAGTAAAATCGTAGTTGATGTGCTTATCCAGTAACCAGCCGTACACCCTCAATCCGGGACTGTGAATTAAGCGGTCACGGTTGCCGGTATTAACAGTAGCCCGCTGATTTAATCCCAGATAATAAGGTTCGATAGTAATAAATTGAGACCATCTTCTCCAATGGCCTATTACCGCCCATACATCTCGGTCATTATCGGTTTTATCAAAATCATCGATTAACCTTTTTATTGGCCGTACAGCTAAAAGATCTATTTGCCAGTCATTTTTTTCCTGGCCTATGGCTGAGCGAAATCCAAAAAAGTTGTTGGTAGTATTTCTCCACTGATTGGAAGCCAATAACCGTCGGTCCAGAAACTCGAAAGCCTGCCTTCCAAACCGCACAAAAACAGGCCTGGCATTTCCAAGCTTATCATTTCCAAGAGCTTTTTTAAAATGCAACTCAACATATCCCTGAATAATCTCCACCCGGTTAAAGTCTCTGTCGTCTTTGGGAAATTTTCCATTAACACGATGAGCGTCTTCAAACTCGATGGCAAAACGAACCGGGTCTAATTTGTGCTTAACACCAATATAAGCCCGTGTTCTTAACAAAAACGGGTAGTCCGTAGTGAGAACCGGCCTTCTTAAATCATTCTTTCTGTATTCAAACCTGGTCCGGTAATCCAGTCCTACATCCAGCCAGTCAATAGTTTCTACCCCTCTGATACCGGTTTTAGCAAGTGTCCTGGTATAGGAAGGCGGATCGGTTTCCCTTTTGGTACCGTAAGATGCTGCCTCGACATAATAAGACGTTCCGGGTGGTACAGAAGTCGTTTCTTTCGATGCAGCAGTTTGTTCATTCTGTGCTAATAACCACGTACCGGAAAGCGGCAGCATGGCTATTAAGAATGCCTTTGCAAACTTTGAATTCATCATTTTAAGAACAATAAGAGGATATACAAATATATAAATTCTATCTGTCTTATAGAGAAATTAGAAATAAAAATATCAGGGGGACTCTTGTAGAGATGGAGTAAAACGGTATCAAAAAACGATCGGAAAGACTTACTTATTCTTATGCTTAAGCCTTTGTTCTCTTTTGATAATGTTGGCTAAAGTTCCGGCTTTTAACTGATTAACGGTCTCGTTTCTTACTTCATAAAACAAGTCGCGGATTCCGCAGGTTTCTTCATCCTTACACTCTTCGCAACGCTCGTAGTATTTGTATGAAACACAAGGCAATAACGCAATAGGGCCATCAAAAAGGCGCATTACCTCGGCAATATCAACCTGATCGGGTGCTTTCATCAAGTAATAGCCTCCGCCCTTTCCTTTCTTACTGTTAAGAATACCTGCTTTTCTTAAATCAAGAAGGATAGCTTCTAAAAATTTTTGAGGGATATTTTCCTGTTCTGCAATGGTACTGATAAGAATAGGACCTTTGTTGTACTCTTTTGCCAGATGTACCAGGGCATTTATTGCATACTTGGTTTTCTTTGAAAGCATTTTTAACTCCTCCAGTCTAACTATAACTAACCACAAATGTAATCAATCTATCTGAAATATAGAAAAAGTGGATTGAGTTAGTATATCTGCCAAGCGACAAATAAAATCAGGGAGTGAATAACATTCCGGTAATTTTATCGGTTCTTTATTTTAGAATATAAGTCGCAAATTGAATTAAACAACTAAACAATTGATGCAGAGATAATAGTATCGATTTCGGATTCAACCTTTCCGATTTGAGAAATTACTTTACTCTTACTACATTTGTAAGTATCATGCTAAAGAAACTCCTTAGTTATTTCTTATTGTTGAGCTTATTCAACAC
>DATCKK010000235.1:0-3597 GCA_036562325.1 Cytophagaceae bacterium
CTCATGTATACTATTTTCATAAAAATAAATTAATAGGAGTAAAAACAAAGATAGACTATAGCGATGGTAACAACTCTTTAGCCAGAGCACTTGAGACATATACAGAAGTATATTCCGACTATCTGGAAGAGTTTAATGAAATACCTGCTACAATCAATTCATTCACCGTCAATACAGAGCAGGAGTTTGTAAATGTATACATAGACCGGAACGAAAAAGGATACAACCTCGTGCATTGTATATTTAAAAACTGACCGTCAACACAGTTAGCTTAATCTTTGCTGTTCGTTATAGTTAAAAGCAATTAAACTTTATTGATAAAATCTAATAACAAATTCCAAATGAAGTGTGAATAGTTAATCATCACCTTTTAAGTTTCATAGTTGAAAAAATTATTTGGAATTTGGTTTTTGGAATTTGGGATTTTCTAAACTTTTTCTTCTTTCAATTTCCTTTTCTATTAAAGTCAACTCTCTGCTACTTTGCCCTGTTACTGATTTGTTTTCCTCTGCCCTCCTGATCAGGTAAGGTATCACGGTTTCTACCGGGCCATAAGGCAAATATTTGCTCACATTGTAACCTGCTTTCGCCAGATTAAAAGAGATATGGTCGCTCATACCATAGAGTTGCGCAAAGAAAAAGCGGGAATCGTTGTTTTGTACGTTAAATTTATTCATTTCTTCCAGCATCAGAAGGTTGCTTTCCTCATTGTGGGACCCCAGACAAATGCTGATTCTTTCCCGGTTTAAAACACAAAACCGGATAGCGTCATTAAACGCCTTATCCGTTTCCTGTTTTGTTGAAAAAATCGGGTCACTATACTGAAAATCCTTAGCTCTTTTCCGCTCCTTTTCCAGATAGGCTCCACGCACCAGTTTCACCCCAAGATAAAAACTGCCTTTCTCCGCCATATCCAGTGCTTTCTGAAGATTATGCGGCATATCCACCCGATACATCTGAAAAGTATTAAATATCAATGCTTTCTCCCGGTTATATTTGGCCATCAGCGTATAAACAAGGACATCTATCGTCGACTGTATCCACGATTCCTCGGCATCGATAAGTACTTTAATGTCTTTTTCAAATGCCTTTTGGGCAATGAGGTCCATCCGCTGCTTTAGCTTATTAAATTCACCATGTTCCTTTTCCGTCAGCGTAGCCCCCCGCTGCACTTTTTCCAACAAATCTCCCCGGCACAAACCAGTAACTTTGAAGACCACAAATTCCACCAACTCATTTTTAGAGGCCAGCTCAATGACGCTAATTATCTCATTTACAACCACATCAAAATTCTCCTCCGAACTTCCGGCTTCAACAGAATAATCAGGGATCGATTTAATTTGGAATATTCCAAGATTGTAAATTGTTTTTTCACAATCTTTTAAAGATTCGCCGGCACAAAAATGTTGGAAAATGGTATTTTTAATTAAATTTTTGATAGGAAGTTTAAGTCTAAGCGCGGTTTTTACAAAATTTGTCCCTATCTTTGTTAATTGGCTTTTATTCATAAAAGCGAATAAAAAATGCATTTTCCTCAGCTCTTTGTCAGTCCTGGAAGAAAAAGCTACGGAAGTGTCTTCAAAAGAAATGTTATTAGTAATCTTCATACAGCAATAATAGAACGTATATAGCTATCTTATTGTTGACGAAAAATTTTAGATTTTGTAAAGTATAGTTATGAAAGTAGATTTAAAAGTAAACCCTCTTGAGTCCTGGGCGAAGCTAAAGAGCAAACCCCTGGTAATAGCAGGCCCCTGCAGTGCGGAGACTCCTGAACAGCTTCTGGAGACTGCCAAAGGTTTAAAGGCCCTCAATAAAGTTGATATACTACGTGCAGGTATCTGGAAGCCAAGAACCAGGCCAAACAGCTTTGAAGGAGCAGGTGCGGAAGGGTTAAAATGGCTTTCTGACGTAAGCAAGGAATTGAACATGCCTGTAGGTACTGAGGTTGCTAACACTCAGCACGTAGAAGAGGCTTTAAAATACAACATTGATGTATTGTGGATCGGAGCAAGGACTACCGTATCTCCGTTCAGCATGCAGGAAATGGCTGATGCACTGAGAGGTGTAAAAAATGTAAGTGTACTTGTTAAAAATCCTACGCACCCTGAATTAGGCCTTTGGATCGGTGCATTTGAAAGGTTAAATCAGGCAGGTATCGAAAATCTTGGTGCTATTCACAGAGGGTTCTCTACTTACGACAAATCTAAATTCAGAAATGAGCCATACTGGCAAATTCCTATTGAGTTAAGACGTATTGCTCCGCAAATTCCTATTATTTGCGACCCAAGCCATATCACCGGTAAGAGAGACCTTATATTTGAAATCTCTCAAAAAGCAATGGATCTTAACTTCGACGGGTTAATGATCGAAACACACAGAGATCCTGAGAAAGCATGGAGTGATGCAGATCAGCAAATTACCCCTGCCCGATTAGGTGAAATATTAACAGAACTTAAAATAAGAGAAGAAAGCTCTGATGATAAGGAATTCAAAGATCAACTGGAAGAACTGAGAAAGAAAATCGACAAGATTGACAGAGAGATCATTGAAGTTCTTGCTGCAAGAATGGCCGTTGTGGAGAAGATCGGAGAATATAAGAGAGATAACAACGTAACTACCTTCCAGGTAAAACGTTGGGATGAAATCATGAAAAACAGAGCCGAGCTTGCCAGGAAAATGAACCTTAGCGAAGCTTATATCATTGAGATATACAAAATCATTCACGAAGAGTCTGTAAGAAAACAGACAGTAATAATGAAAACTGTAGAATCTAAAGCTTAAAATGCCTTCGGAAAATATATTTCTAACAAGAGATATTTCAGGGAAGCTTAAAGAATTTTTACAAGGGAAGCAGTACTCCTCCGTCTGTGTAATAGCAGACGAAAACACGGAGAAGCATTGCTTCCCTTTATTACTTCCTGCGCTTCAAAAATATCATTTGATTACCATACCCAGTGGGGAAGAAAATAAAACGCTGTCTACCTGTGAGCGAATCTGGAAAGGAATGACCGACCAGCAACTGGATCGTAAAGCCGTAGTAATAAACCTGGGAGGTGGTGTAATTGGCGACATGGGTGGATTTTGTGCTTCCACTTATAAACGGGGTATTGATTTCATTCAAATACCTACTACCCTTCTTTCCCAAGTCGATGCAAGTGTGGGCGGTAAATTGGGTGTGGATTTCTTTAGTTACAAAAACCATATTGGGGTCTTTAAAGAACCTGCTGCTGTATTTATCAATGCTGATTTTCTAAAGACACTCGATCCTGCGGAATTGAGATCCGGATTTGCTGAAATAATAAAACATTGTCTGATCGCAGACAAAACAAAGTGGGAGGAAATAAGCCGCAAATCTCTCGCAGAACAGAACTGGGAAGATCTTATCGCTCATTCTGTAGAAATCAAATCTAAAGTTACCACTGCCGATCCTACCGAACAGGGACTTAGAAAAATTCTTAACTTTGGACACACTATCGGCCATGCGATTGAAAGTTATTATCTGACTATAAAAGATAAAAAGCTTTTACATGGAGAAGCTATAGCCATAGGTATGGTGGCAGAAAGCTATATCGCAGAAAAGAGAGGCTTTATATC
>DATCKK010000237.1:0-2340 GCA_036562325.1 Cytophagaceae bacterium
CCAGGCTGTAATCACAGGGGCATTTACCTTGATCAGTGAAGCTATACGGTTAAATGTATGGCCAAAAGTTAAAATTGTTTATCCCACAGTGCTCAAAGGCCAGATATATGTACCGAGTATTAACTGGCTCTTATTGGCAGGATGTTTTGCTATTGTTTTATTTTTCAAAGAACCTACTAACATGGAAGCAGCTTATGGGTTGGCCATAAACCTTACCATGTTGATGACTACTGTTTTATTGGCTTATTACTTATGGAAAGTAAAAAAGATATCTATAATATGGGTGGTTGTGTTGTTAATCGTTTATCTTGGAATAGAAGCATCTTTTCTGATTGCTAATCTTAGTAAGTTTCTTCATGGTGGATATGCCACTATTATTATAAGCGGAGTACTTGTAATAATAATGTCTATCTGGTATATGGCGAGAAAGATTAAAAACAGACTCACTGAGTTTGTAAAGCTGGAAGAATATTATCCCTTGCTTCAGGAGTTAAGTGAGGACCTCTCTGTTCCCAAGTATGCTACTCACCTGGTTTATCTTACCAGTGCCGATAATCCTAAAAACATAGAATCTAAGATCATGTACTCTATATTCCAGAAACAGCCTAAGAGAGCGGATATATATTGGTTTCTTCATATAGATGTACTGGATGACCCTTACACCATGGAGTATAAAGTGGATGTATTAATACCCAATGATGTTATAAGAGTTGATTTCAGATTGGGCTTCAGGGTAGAACACAGGATTAATCTGTTTTTCCGTAAGGTGGTAGAAGATCTTGTTAAAAATAAAGAGGTAGACTTTACCAGTCGTTATACTTCATTAAGCAAAAGAAATCTTATAGGGGACTTTCGTTTTGTAGTACTGGAAAAGCATTTGAGCCACGACAACGACTTGCCTGCATTTGAGCAGCTTATAATGGATGCTTATTTTGTATTAAAATCTTTCAGCTTGTCTGAGACGAGTGCGTTCGGCTTGGATACAAGTTCGGTAACTACCGAGCTGGTTCCAATGGTAATCACGCCTAAGGAAAACTTTCAATTGAAAAGAGTGCAATAAGCTGGAAATAAGTAATTAAAGGCTGTTTATTTATCTGGTTGATTAAAACCTCTATGTTTATTTATCTCGAGGTTATTTCACTTTATATTTATTCAAAATCTCTTTCTTCTTTTCCCAGGGAGGGGTAGTACGGGAGCCCATATCATAAGCAAGGAATATCATCAGGAGTATAAAGAGAATTCCTACAATCAGAAATATTTTTTTACTGGTTTTCATAAAGGCAAAATTAGGAGAAATGGGTTAAACTCTAAAATCCTAATTCCTGAAATTCTAAAATATAAAAATGGAATCGGCCATTTGGAGCCGAAGAGAATGAATGAGTTTGTTGTAAAAGGTTCAATACTAAAGAAAAACTGACAGATTTTTCCTGACACCAAATTTCCGAATAGAATTTTTCCGGTAAATTAAGTCTTAATTTTTAACCTGTCAGTTTTTATTACTTAACTTCCAATAAAATCCCCACCGTTTGGATGTATTATTTGTCCCGTTATGTAAGAGGCGTCATCACAAGCCAGGAAAACAAAACATGGCCCTACTTCTGACGGTTGTCCTGCTCTGCCTAGTGGGGTTTTCTTTCCAAAGGCAGCTACTCTTTCTTCAGAAAATGATCCCGGTATAAGGGGCGTCCATATGGGCCCGGGAGCGACCCCGTTTACTCTTATTCCTTTTTCTGCCAGGTTTATAGCCATAGATCGGGTAAATGAGACAATGGCGCCTTTGGTCGAAGCATAATCAATCATGGTTTTGTGCCCGTGATAAGCTGTAACAGAAGTTGTGTTAATGATAGTGTCTCCAGCTTTAAGGTGTTTCATTGCTGCCTGAGAAATATAGAAGTAGGAAAAGATGTTGGTTTTAAATGTTCTTTCCAATTGCTCCTGTGGTATTTCATCTACCCTTTCCTGCGTGTGCTGTTCGCCCGCATTGTTTATTATAATGTTTAATTGGCCCAGTTCTTTTACAGTTTGCTCTACGGCTTGTTCGCAAAAACTTTTATTGCCTATGTCGCCTGCTATCAATATACACTTTCGTCCTTCTTTTTCGACCATTCCTCTGGTTTCCTGAGCATCTTTATCTTCATTTAGATAGATGATGGCAATGTCGGCTCCTTCTCTGGCAAAATGTACTGCTACCGATCTTCCAATACCGCTGTCACCGCCGGTGATTAGTGCGACTTTCCCTTTTAGCTTATCACAACCTTTATAGTTTTCCCGAATGATTTCAGGTTTAGGCTGCATTTTATATTCTTTTCCGGGCTGTTCTCCCTGTGCTTGTCCCGGAAC